>CALZMY010000187.1 GCA_945788675.1 uncultured Gammaproteobacteria bacterium
CTGGATTCAATGCGGTACCGCTATCAAAGAAAAGCAGATCACTGTGCCGGAAGAAAATTCCATTGTGGGTCAGGTCATCGCCAGCGGTAAACGCATTATCGACAACGATCTCAAAAAGCGCATCGGCATCCACGACATCGTTGCACTCAAAACAGGGTTCATCGCACACAGCACCCTCTGTGTGCCAGTATTTGACACAAACGCCCATACCACTGCGGGTGCTATTCAACTGCTCAACAAACAGCCCTGTGGCAGTGAGTTCACTGATGAGGATGCGGCGCTGGTCGAGAAACTAGCCCGTCACATGCATATCAACATCGGAAACATCTTTCTGAGCCAGAAGATGGCCAACGTTACTCTCGAAATCGGCAAAAAAATCGAATTACTCGAAGACAGCTTGCTGGCGCAGGGTGTGCCCCTCTAACACCCTAAATACCCTCTATTTTGACAGGAAATACAGCTCATAACCGACGCACAATGATAGCCAGCGGTGCTTTCTCCTCTAAAGATTTGTATACTAAGCAAACTTTTCACCACGCCGATAAGCATGCACAGGTTATCACCAGATCGAAATCCTGATTGCACAGGGGTGACCAGATAGCAAACAACCAACACAGGCCATGTTTATGCGTTAGCGGTCAGCTGCTAAGCCCCATGACCGGAGGAAAAAAATGAAGGCCAAAGACCGCCGACTACAGGAATTACGCGCCACCATCCCCGAACCATCGCCTGCTGAAGCACTTGAACTGCAGCAGAAAGGCGCCACCCTGATCGATGTCCGAGATCAGGACGAAGTCGCACAAGGTAGCCCGAATGGCGCACTGCGACTTGGACGCAGCTTCCTTGAACTACGCATTGAAGATGAAGTGCCTGATGCAGACCAGACCCTGCTCATCATGTGCGCCGGCGGGATGCGCTCTCTGTTCGCCGCAGATGGCCTGAAAAAAATGGGCTACAGCGATGTACGCTCCGTCGCCGGCGGTTTCAGCCGCTGGAAGAATGAAGACCAGCCATTCGAGATCCCACGTATGCTCGATGCGACTGCTCGCGAACGCTATGCACGCCATCTCTCAATGCCTGATGTTGGCGAAAAAGGCCAGCTCAAATTAATGGACAGCAAGGTGCTGCTGATCGGTGCCGGCGGTCTCGGCTCACCTTCAGCCTACTATCTGGCAGCAGCTGGCGTCGGCACACTGGGACTGGTCGATCACGACGTGGTAGACCGCAGCAACCTGCAACGCCAGATCCTCCATACTGAAGACCGCATCGGCATGCCCAAGGTGGAGTCAGCGCGTGAGGCGCTACATGCGTTGAACCCGGATGTGAATGTCGTCAGTTACCAGACCCACATTGATAGCAGCAATGTCGAAGATATTTTTGCCGATTATGACGTCATCGTCGACGGTTCAGACAATCTGCCGACCCGCTATCTAATCAACGACGCCTGCGTCAAACTTGGTAAACCCAATGTACACGCCGCAGTCTACCGTTTCGAAGGGCAGATCACCGTCTTCTGGCCTGGTTACGAGGGAGACGTTCGCGGCTCCTGTTATCGCTGCATGTTTCCAGAGCCACCACCACCGGAGCTTGCCCCCTCCTGCGCTGAGGCCGGTGTGCTCGGTGTAATGCCAGGCATATTTGGACTGCTACAGGCGGTTGAAACGGTAAAGATTCTGCTGGGTCTCGGCACACCACTGGTGGGACGCATGTTGCACTACGACGCGCTTAGCGGGGAATTCATGGAGATGCGTGCCAATGCCAATCCGGATTGTCGCTTTTGTAGCGATGGAGCAGAGTTCCCTGGCTATGAAGATTACGCCCAGGTATGCGCTTCATCACCCCCACAATCATCCGAAAAGTAACCGCCTATCCCCTTTGCCGTACACAGATCGTGTGCGGCAAAGGGGATATCAGCACGATCAATCTCTGATCGCCTCCACTTCAAAAGAGAGTGCCATCTCATCACCAATCGCGGGCAACGCGAAGGTCACATCATACTCAGAGCGTTTAATGTTGGCCGTGGCATCAAAACCACAGACATATTTCGTTTTGGTCGGGTCCATCGGATTAATGCCGCAGTTGATACTCGCCACCTCAAGCACCACTGAACGGGTAACGCCCTTGATCGTCAAATCACCAGTTACCGTCGCCATCTTGCCACCGTGATGATATTTGACCTTATTTGATTTATAGGTGATCTCGGGAAACTCCACCACATTAAGGAAATCGGGGGAACGCAGGTGATCATCACGCTTCTTCATACCCGTGTAGATCGATGCAGCATCGATAACGATATCAACAGATCCCGTCCCTGCTGCCTGATCCATTTTGATCTTGCCACTGGTTTTGCCAAAATGGCCATGCATCGTGGAAAAACCGAGATGGTTAATTTTGAAATGGGGATAGGTGTGATTGGGATCAATCGTAAAACGCTCTTCCTTGGCCGAGACCACGGCTGGAAGCGCGATCAGTAATACTGCCACTAGACTTAATCTCTTCATCGCTCGACTCCTTGCAATCATTAAGGTAAACATCCTAGAACAACGGGTCACCTTCCTGTATCCAGGTGACATAGATTGCCCCGCCTGCAACCGGGGCCAGACACAACAACAACATCGCAATCTTCAACCAGGATGGCCGCCCCTGTGGCAGCGGCACACGCGCCACCACGGGAATCACTGCCAGCATCAGTAACACATACCACGGCAGTTTGGCATACACCTGCCCAGCCAGCCCCATCAGCCCGCATAATAACGCCACCGGCACCACCAGCAGGCCTCCTGCAACCAGGCGGGATGAAAACAGTCCGGCGAGTAGATACCCCGCCAGCGCCGCGGCGATCGCCGACGCGAGCTGCCCCAGCAACGCAGACGCTCCCAGCAATACCGAAATGCCAGTACCACCTGCCAGTGCCAGCAATGCGGCGATCACCCGTTCGGGCTGATCGCGCAACGCGACCAACGACGCCAGTAACCAACCGACATAGCCACTGCCAAACGCTACCATCAGCCACGATTCCCAGCCCTCCTGACGCACAAAGACCGGCCACACCATCCACGCCGCAGCAGCACAACCGGCAGCGAAAAAAAGGCCCAGCAGCCAGCGTGGCGCACTGCGATAAAGATCAAACAGGAGACCGACAGCGAGCGCCACCACCCCCAACAACAGAATCTTGCGGGTACTGGTCAGCGGAAAAAATTTTAAATCGGTCACCAGCCAGGCGGTGGCATAAAACCCGGCCACAACCGCAATGCCCGCCCACAACCCAATAGTACGATAGAGGCTCAGGCCCAGCAATAACGACACCACAAACGGCGCCACACCGGATTGAAACAGCGGATTGGAAAGTAGTTCGTTCACGCTGAATAGTTTAAGCGCTTAATCCGGCACGGCAACCATTATTTGATCGTGGTTATTTCCTGCATCTGGCCTTCAATCCAGGCCTCGACCTCTGCATTTATCTCCTCAACACTCTTATCTTTGCCCTCGATCAGCGGGCCGATGCGCACCTGAATTGTACCTGGCTGCTTGGTGAACTGACGACGCGGCCAGAACTCACCCGCATTATGCGCCATCGGCACCACTGGGTAACCACTACTGTGGGCAAGCGAGGCACCCCCAAGGGCGTAACGTCCCTTTTTACCCGGCGGGATGCGGGTACCCTCGGGGAAAATCACGACCCAACGGCCGGCCTCAAGTCGCTGCGTCCCTTGTTCAATCAGTTGCTGACGCGCCTTGCCGCGCGCCTTGCGATCAATCGCAATCGGCTCCAGCATCGCCAACCCCCAGCCAAAAAACGGCACCTTCAACAGCTCGCGTTTCATCACCCACACCTGCGGCGGGAAGATCACCTGCAGTGCCAGCGTCTCCCAGGTCGACTGATGTTTGCACATAATGACCGCATTACCTTCTGGAATGTTCTCAACACCCTCGACCTGATAGCGCACCCCGCAGATCAACTCCAGCCACCACAGATTGAGACGCGCCCATTGAGATAAAAAACCGTAGCGCACAGAAAATGGAAATGGAAAGATAAACAGGCACAGGATGGCAAACACCACGACCGACGACCACATGCCCAGTGCAAACAACAAAGACCTCAATAACAACACCTGACTACACCTCAATGTTCAACGGTTAAATAATCTGGGGAATTTCTGATTAAGTCTGAGCAAAAAAGATTGAGATTCAAAATATCCAAATTTGTCATGCCCTTTGGGTGCGAGGCGTGAATCGCACGTAATACCCAGGGGGCACACAGTACCCAGGGGGCACACAGTACCCAGGGGGGCACACAGTACCCAGGGGGGCACACAGTACCCAGGGGGGCACACAGTACCCAAGGGGCACACAGTAGCGAGCTATTGCGAAGATTCGCAACGAAGAAGTTGGATATTTTGGGCTCAAGATTATTGTTCATGACTTAATCAGAGGTTCCCTGGAACTACTGACTCAGCAACGCATCGACTGCCGCGGCCAGGTCATCAAACACCTCAACAGGCTCGGCAAGCGGCGCTTGGACTAATGTTTTTTCAGTCTTCGCGCCCTTACCGGTACGCACCAGTATCGCGCGTGCGCCCACCGCCTGTGCTGCCTGCAGGTCACGCAGCGAATCACCAATCGCTGGCACACCGGTCAGCTTAATCTGTAAACGTCTTTCAATATCCTGAAACATACCCGGCTTGGGCTTGCGGCATTCACAACCGTCATCTGGCCCATGGGGACAGTAGAAAATCGCATCGATACGTCCACCGGCATTCCCCACCTCGCGCTGCATCTTTTCATGAATGCGATTGAGGGTGCCAAGATTAAAGAGACCACGCGCAATGCCCGACTGATTGGTGACCACCACCACCTGATAACGTGCACGGGTAAGCGCGGCGATCGCCTCCGCGCTAGCGGGCAACAGGCGCCACTCCTCGGGAGATTTTATGAAGGCATCCGAGTCTTCATTGATGACACCATCACGATCAAGCACGATCAATTTCATAACAAGCTGCTACGTCCCATACCTACGCCTGCGCCGCCTGCAAACGAGAGAGGTCAGCCGCCTGCATGAACAACCCGTGCAGACCATTCAGCAGTGCAATACGATTGTTACGCAGGGCTTCATCGTCGGCCATCACCATCACTTCATCAAAGAACAGATCAACTGCCGCCTGTAGAGTCGCGAGCTCAGTTAATGCGGCGGTGTAGTTACCCGCCTCGAACATTGGTGTGACGACATCAGTAAGTTTAGATAGCGTTTCGAACAACGCCTGCTCACTCGCCTCGGTCAACAGCGATGGATCAATCGATACAGGGATCTCACCATCGACCTTCTTCAATATATTGGCGATCCGTTTGTTGGCAGCAGCGAGACTCTCGGCCTGCGGCAACTGGCGGAAGGCCTCGACCGCGCGCAGACGCAGGTCAAAATCTCGTGGTTGTGTGGGACGACGCGACAGCACTGCCTCAAACAGATCACGCTCCACGCCATTATCAACATAGTAGCCACGCAGACGATCCATCATAAAACTAAAGGCCTGCTCGATGATCTCATCAGCTACCGTCACCTTACTCTGCGAGACATATTGCGCCGCCGCACTTTTCAACAGCTGCTCAAGATCCAGTGACAGTTCTTTTTCGATAATAATACGCAACATCCCGAGTGCCGCACGACGCAGCGCAAACGGGTCTTTATCACCGGTCGGCGGCTGCCCAATGGCGAAGATACCGACTAACGTGTCGAGCTTATCTGCAATTGCCAGCGACTGTGCGATCACATTCTGCGGCAATGCGTCACCGGCAAAACGCGGCATGTACTGCTCGTCGAGTGCAGCCGCAACCTCAGCCGGAGCACCGTCATGGATCGCATAATAACGCCCCATAATCCCCTGTAGCTCCGGGAACTCACCGACCATATTTGTCATCAGGTCACATTTCGAAAGTTCACCGGCCTGCTGTGCCAGGTTACGGTCCGCACCGAGCAGTGCTGCTATCTCAGCCGCCAGCGATGCGACACGGCTAGACTTCTCTTTCAACGTGCCGAGTTTTTTCTGAAATACGACACTATCGAGTCGCGCCGCCAGCGCCGCCAGTGGCTGTTTGCGATCCTGCTGCCAGAAGAAGACCGCATCCGATAATCTTGGACGAATCACACGCTCGTTACCAGCACGCACCACTGCCATATTGGTGCTTGCGATATTACTCACCGTAATAAAGTGCGGCATCAGTTCACCGGCTTCGTTCACCACATGAAAATATTTCTGATGTCCTTTCATCGCCGAGATCAACGCCTCTGCAGGTACCTCAAGAAAACGTTGTTCGAAGTTACCCGCCAACGCCACGGGCCACTCCACCATGCCGGTAACCTCGTCCAGCAATGCATCATCAATCACTGCACGCCCACCAAGACCCACTGCGACCTCCATCACCTGCGCGCGCACCGCTTCACGGCGTGCGTTAAAATCCGCCATCACATGCCCTTCGCTTTCTAGCAGCGGCGCATAAGCGGCCGGCTCGGCAAGATAGAGCGTATCGGGGTGATGAAAACGATGGCCTCGTGTCGTCTGACCAGTCTCAACACCAAACATTGAGGCATTGATCACCTCATCACCCAGCAACATCACCAGCCAATGTACCGGGCGTACAAACTCCGCCTTCGATGAGCCCCAGCGCATACGCTTAGGAATGGGCAGTTGCTTCAATGCCGCTTCAATAATGCCCGGCAACAACTCACTGCTCGCCTTGCCCTGCTTGGCACTGCGAAAGACCAGCCACGCACCCTTCTTTGTCTCCAGCGTCTCAAGCGCTTCAACCTCGACACCACAGGACTTTGCAAAACCCTGTAGCGCCCGAGTTGGCAGACCATTATCATCAAATGCCGCCGTCACGGCGGGGCCGCGGCGCTCATCGATCGCATCGGCCTGGGCGACCTCCAGCCCAGTGATATGGATGGCGAGGCGACGCGGTGCAGCGTACCAATGAATTTCACTGTAATCGAGCGCAGCCGTTGTTAGCCCTTCACGCACCCCTTTATCGAGTGCCTCACCCAGCTTGCGTAACGCCCTGGGGGGCAGCTCCTCTGTGCCTATCTCAAAAAGAAAATCATCTCTATCCGACACGGTCCATCATCCCCAATTCAAATTCAAAGCCAGATTCAAACTGCTCATTCACCATCGCTAAGATGCCTTCTGCGCATCATCGCCACACATCGGAAACCCAAGCGTTTCACGTGCGGCGTAGTAAGCCTCAGCCACCGCGCGAGACAATGTACGCACACGACCAATAAAACGCGCGCGCTCGGTCACGCTGATGGCGTGGCGGGCATCGAGTAGATTAAACAGATGAGACGCCTTCAATACCATCTCATAGGCGGGCAACGGCAGGCCCGCTGCAATCAATCCCTGGCTCTCGCTTTCACAGTTATCAAAAGCCGCAAACAATGCATCAACATCGGCATGTTCAAAGTTATAGGTCGACATCTCGACCTCATTTTGATGAAACACATCACCGTAGGTCACCTTACCCAGTGGACCATCGGCCCACACAAGGTCAAAGACACTCTCAACCCCCTGCAGGTACATCGCGATACGTTCCAGGCCATAAGTGATTTCACCCGTGACGGGTGCGCAACTAAGGCCGCCCACCTGCTGGAAGTAGGTAAATTGCGTCACCTCCATACCGTTGAGCCACACTTCCCAGCCAAGCCCCCACGCGCCGAGCGTAGGCGACTCCCAGTTGTCTTCGACAAAACGCACATCATGCTCCAGCAGATCCAGTCCCATTGCACGCAGTGAACCAAGATAGAGTTCCTGAATCTCCAGTGGTGACGGCTTGATCACCACCTGAAACTGGTAGTAATGCTGCAATCGATTTGGATTTTCGCCATAGCGACCATCCGTCGGACGGCGCGACGGCTGTACATAAGCGGCAGCCCACGGCTCAGGGCCAATCGCACGCAAAAAGGTAGCGGGATGAAAGGTGCCAGCACCTACTTCCATATCATATGGTTGCAGCAGCACGCAGCCATGCCCTGCCCAATACTGCTGTAATCCCAGGATGAGCCCCTGAAAAGTTGAACTGTCTATTGTCTGGAGATCTTTCACGTCTGAATTTACAAACTTAATATTATTAAAAATGGGGAAATATTAAACGGCTTTAAAAATACCTGAATTTTATCCGGGCAAGTATACCTTGCTACAAGGGGTTTTGTATCAATTTAGCCATTTATGACGCTCACCCCGGGTCAAGCTCCCCCTTTTTTGTGCCGATAGCATTATTAACGGAGGTGCTATTAATGAGTGAGCTTGTGATTCAACCGACGACCACTGCACAATGGCATGCACTGGTCAGTGATGCCGAACATGCCGCGGGCTACACACTGGGCGAAGAACTGGAAAGCTACCTTGTCTTTCTATTGATGCGCTTTACCCGCAAGCCGCAGATGCTGTCACGCATCATGGCGACCGACTACCTCAAACAGACCCAAAACTCTCGCGCTGAACGGGGCCAGAAATTAAAAGACGTCGGTGATCACTGCCTGCTTTTTTCCGGCCTCTTCCCTCAACACGCGGAAAAACGGATGGTCAAGGTCAGCTATTTTGTCAAACTGGGCCGCAGCGCCTACCAACAGGTCTTCGAAAATCTTCACAGTCGCGATACCCTCTACTCACACCTGAGCAAAGACTTTGTCACGCTGATGGACATCCTGCAGACCATGCGCGACATCCAGCATGATAATAATCACACCACCCATCTCAGCCCTATTCATGCCTTTGATTTGTGGCACGACACCGGCAGCAACCACGCCTACCGGGAGATAAAAGCAATGACCAATGGCGACCCGGTAAAACCCGCTTTTATCGACTTTCCTGACGATAATCCCCTACTAAAACCGCATTAATTCAACCGTATCATGATCGCCTAACCCCAGCTAAATAGGGGTTGGGCAATGTATTGCAGCGGCACTCTTTGCTATAATCGCGCGATTATCAGCAAACCCACACTCCAGAGTTATCAATGAATAGACAACCGAGGGCCGTCGCGCTTATCTCAGGCGGACTAGATTCCATGTTAGCCGTCAAAGTCCTGCTTGAGCAGGGCGTTCACGTAGAAGGGATCAACTTTTACACCGGTTTTTGCGTCGAAGGCCACACCCACGCCATCCGCAAAAAAGATCAGAAGCAGGAAAAACGCAACAATGCGCTGTGGGTCGCAGAACAGCTCGGCATAAAACTTCACATCATCGATGTGATTGAGGAATACAAAGCGGTACTCACCAACCCCAAACACGGCTACGGCGCCAACCTCAACCCCTGCCTCGATTGCAAGTCGTTTATGGTCAAAAAGGCACGGGAGTGGATAGATGAAAACGAATTCGATTTCATCATTACGGGCGAAGTGATCGGCCAGCGACCCATGTCGCAACGCAAGGACACCATGCCGATTATCGCGCAAGAATCTGGCGCTGATGAGCGCCTGCTGCGCCCACTGTGCGCAAAACTACTCCCGCCGACACTGCCAGAGCGCGAAGGCTGGATAGAGCGCGAGAAGTTATACGATTTCAATGGCCGTTCGCGCAAACCACAAATGGCACTCGCCGCACAATTTGGCTTCGACGACTACGCACAGCCCGCGGGCGGCTGCTGCTTTCTCACCGACCAGTCCTACTCTGCCAAACTCGGTGATTTATGGCAGCAGCGTGGCAGCAAGAATTACGAACTGGATGACATCATGCTGCTCAAGGTGGGTCGCCACATTCGTCCCAGCGAAAATTTCAAGGTGATCATCGGGCGTGAAGAGGGTGAAAACAACTTCATGAACGGTTACCGCAAACAGTTCACCCATATGCGTGCCACCAGCCATCAGGGCCCACTCGCACTGATCGATGGCAACGTCAGCAGCGATGATCTCAAGCTCGCCGCCCAGCTTGTGGCACGCTACAGTCAGGGGCGCGATGCCGCCGAAGTACAGATCGAAGTGAATGAAATCGGCAACGAAACGCCTTTTACGCTTGACGTTATCCCGTTACACAACGATGATATCCCTCAAGCGTGGTTCATCTAAATGGGGATACATACACTGGATGCACGACGACTGTTTTGCCCAATGCCGGTGATTCGCGCGCAAAATCGCATCAAAACACTGGCAAAAGGCGACATTCTTGAGGTCACCTGTACTGACCCTGGGGCGAAAAATGATGTGCCCGCCTGGTGTCGCATCAACGGACACGAGGTCGTAAGCATAGAAACAGAGGACGATGAGATAATAATTAAGATTGCCGTTGGCGGAAAATAATAACAACAAAGCGAGCGCACCAAAACGGGTCTTGATGCACTAGTAAGGCGCACAAACAACCATTACCACCAACAACATAATCACTATCTTATTAATACGATTGGACTTTTCAAAATGGCATACTTAATGCTATTAACAGAAACAGTTTTTTAATTTCACAAAAATAATGCAATTTCAAATAGGCACCACCGGAGGAACCCAATGTCTGCAAAAGTTTTGAAAATGATGAAGAGCAACGACGTCAAGTTTGTCGATCTCCGCTTCACCGACACCAAAGGTAAAGAGCAGCACGTCACCATCCCAGCAAGTGCTGCCGATGCTGGCTTCTTTAAAGAAGGGCAGATGTTCGACGGCTCGTCGATTGCGGGCTGGAAAGGAATCAACGAATCAGACATGATCATGATGCCTGATGCCGACACCGCCATCCTGGACATCTTCACTGAAGAACCCACCCTGAATCTGCGTTGTAACATCGTCGAGCCAAACACCATGAAGGGTTATGAGCGCGATCCTCGTTCACTCGCAATACGCGCTGAGGCTTACCTCAAATCAACCAAGATTGCAGACACCGCATACTTTGGCCCTGAACCAGAATTTTTTGTCCTTGATGACGTTCGCTGGGGCATCGACATGAGTGGCGCATTTTATAAGGTCGATTCTGAAGAAGCCTCATGGAACTCAGAACGCGCATTCGATAGTGGCAATATCGGTCACCGTCCAAGCATAAAAGGCGGATATTTCCCGGTTCCGCCAGTCGACTCACTGCACGACATGCGTGCCGCTATGTGCCTGGCACTGGAAGAGATGGGCGTACCGGTCGAAGTACATCATCACGAAGTGGCAACCGCGGGTCAATGTGAGATCGGCACCCTGTTCAACACCTTGTTACGCAAAGCGGATGAAGTACAGATCCTGAAGTATGTAGTACAAAACATCGCCCATGCATACGGTAAGACCGCCACCTTCATGCCAAAACCTCTGGTAGGTGACAATGGTAGTGGTATGCACGTCCATCAGTCCCTGTCTAAGAAAGGCAAGAATATCTTTGCTGGTAACAAGTACGGCGGCCTCTCTCAGGATGCGCTCTACTACATCGGCGGCATATTCAAACATGCACGCGCACTGAACGCCTTCACCAACGCCGGCACCAACAGCTATAAGCGCCTGGTTCCTGGTTTTGAGGCCCCTGTGATGCTCGCCTACTCTGCACGTAACCGCTCTGCCTCTGTGCGTATCCCATACGTCAGCAACCCTAAAGGTCGTCGTATTGAAGTACGCTTTCCCGATTCCAGCGGCAATCCATACTTCACCTTTGCAGCACTGATGATGGCTGGCCTTGATGGCATCAAGAACAAGATCGATCCAGGTGAGGCGATGGACAAAGATCTCTATGACCTGCCGGCAGAGGAAGAGAAGAAGATTGCAACTGTCAGCTCTTCACTGGAGATGTCTCTGGAAGCACTCGACAAAGATCGTAAATTCCTGACGGCAGGAGATGTCTTCACCGAAGATATGATCGACGGCTACATCGACCTTAAAATGGAAGAGGTCACCACACTGCGGATGACAACACACCCTGCAGAGTACGACATGTACTACAGCCTGTAAGGCGCCGATATGGCTTAGGCCACTTGAAGCAGAAAATGCCCTCCTGGTGAGGGCATTTTTTTTGGCCACGCAACCAGTCATCATGAGATAATCCTGGCTGGTGAACAACTTCGGGGCGAACCATGCATCTACGACTTTTATTAGCACTACTATTTCTCTTTGCACTGCCAGCCACCGCAGCATACAAATGGACTATGCCTGATGGCTCGGTCGTATTTTCTGATCAACCTCCCCACCCTGATGCCGAAAAAATCATCCTGCCCAAAACCCAGACATTTACCCCGCCACCGATCCCTAAAATTGCTCCTCAAAAGAAACCAGAAACAAAGGTAGCAACGACACCTCCCTATAGCAGCCTGCAAATCACCCTGCCTGCGCATGACCAGACAATTCATGACAACAGCGGCAAGATCAGCGTAAGCGTTGTTGCTGAACCCGCGCTGAGCACCAAAGATAACCATCAAATCATGATTGAGCTGGATGGCGTCTCTACCATCACCACATCATCAATGCCGGCTGTTTTAACCAATGTAGACCGCGGCCGCCACACTTTACGCGCACATATTATCGATAAAGAAGGCACGTCACTCATTGGTACTAAAGAGAATACCTTTCACCTGCGTCGAGTATCGGTTCTCCATTGACACGCACCTCGCACTAATTTAGTGCGACTATATTCTCAATATAGGGCATTATTAACCCCTAAAATGACCCAGCGTTAAGACGCACATCAACCGCAGCCAGACGACAGCAATAACTACCTGTTTATAAACAAATATTAAGAAACCAGGCCTACCCAGAAACAGATTGAGCAATAACCTGAAAGCTGGAGTGCTTCTTGCTATGAGTAGTTATCAGATCATCTTGAAATAGAATTTATGGCAAACGAACAATATATTCTGGAGAACCTCAACACAGCTGTTTTGCTGTTTGACAATCAACTTCGCCTTAAGCAGATTAACCCCGCGGGCGAGGTATTGCTCGCCACGAGCACCAAACAAGCAGTCGGAACCAATATTCGGGAACTGATCCCCGCTGATGAGGAGTTCATCACAACCCTGAAAAACGTCCTGGATGCCGAACAGCCGCGCACCGAACATGAGGTTCAGCTCCATCTGGCACATATGCACACCATCGTTGTCGACTGCACCATCACGCCTCTTCAAAACGACCACCAGACCCCGGAGCTGCTGGTGGAACTGTTCCAGCGAGATCGTCATCTTCGCATTGCACGCGAAGAACACCTCCTGGCGCAATACAATACCAGCCGCACTCTATTGCGCGGCATCGCCCATGAGATCAACAATCCACTGGGTGGCCTGCGCGGTGCGGCGCAGCTGCTGGAACAGGAAATCGACGATGAGAACTTACGAGAATACACCAACGTGATTATCGGCGAAGCCGACCGCCTGCAAAATCTATTACGTCGCATGCTCGGCCCCAACACCTTGCCACATAAAAAGAACATCAATATTCACGAGGTACTGGAGCGCGTCTTCACCCTGGCACAGGCCGAATCCCCTGAGGGGATCAAAATCGTACGCGACTACGACCCCAGCATCCCGGAACTCTATGCTGATCCCGAACAGTTAATCCAGGCCGTCCTCAATGTCGTGCGTAACGCCATGCAGGCCCTCGATGACAGTGGAGTGATCACATTGCGTACGCGCACCCAACGCCAGTTCACAATTGGCAATCAACGCCATAAACTGGTGGCACGTATCGATATTATCGACAACGGCCCCGGTATTCCTCCCAATTTACGCGATGAGCTCTTTTACCCGATGGTCACCGGGCGTGCAGACGGCACCGGCCTGGGGCTATCCATCGCACAATCACTGGTCAACCAGCACGGCGGCCTGATCGAATGTACAAGCCAGGCGGGTGAAACGGTCTTCACCCTGTTATTACCTTTGGAGAAAGACAACGCATGAGTAGCAAGGAACATATCTGGGTCATCGATGATGATCGCTCGATTCGCTGGGTGTTAGAAAAAGCACTCGCAAAGGCTGACATGGAGACCACCTGCTTCAAGAGCGCTGCCGGTGTGCTGGAAAAGCTGGCTAGCGAACAGCCTGATGCCATCATCACCGATATCCGCATGCCCGGCATGGATGGGCTGGCACTGCTTGAAAGCATCAAAAGCAACTACCCGGATCTGCCGACCATTATCATGACCGCTCATTCCGATCTCGATAGCGCAGTGGCCGCTTATGAAGGCGGCGCCTTTGAGTACCTGCCTAAACCATTCGATATCAGTGAAGCCACCGAACTGGTTAAGCGGGCCATCAAGCAGCGTCGCCGCACACAGAATAATGGTAGCCCCTCGGCCGGCCAGCCAGTGGCCACCGAGATCATCGGTGAGGCGCCGGCCATGCAGGAGGTCTTTCGCGCCATCGGTCGTCTCTCACGCTCCAACATGACAGTCTTAATCACTGGTCAGTCCGGTACCGGTAAGGAGCTTGTGGCACATGCACTGCACCGTCATAGTCCGCGCGCCAAAGGGCCATTCATCGCCATTAATACTGCTGCGATCCCCAAGGAGCTACTGGAATCCGAACTCTTTGGTCACGAACGTGGTGCCTTCACTGGCGCGCAGGCACTGCGTGCCGGTCGTTTTGAACAGGCCAACGGCGGCACGCTCTTTCTCGACGAGATTGGCGATATGCCTGTCGAACTGCAAACACGCCTGCTGCGCGTGCTTTCCGATGGGGAGTTCTATCGCGTCGGGGGTCATACCTCGGTCAAAAGCGATGTCCGCATCATCGCAGCGACCCATCAAGACCTCGAAGAACGCGTGAGTGATAGCCTGTTCCGCGAAGATCTCTATCATCGCCTCAATGTCATTCGCATCCATATCCCGTCGCTAAGTGAGCGCAGCGAAGACATCAACATGATGGCCGAC
>CALZMY010000188.1 GCA_945788675.1 uncultured Gammaproteobacteria bacterium
CATCTCGCTCACCGCCAGTTCCATCGGAAAGGTCGAACCGTCTTTGCGCTGACCGGTAACCTCACGGCCGATGCCGATCACCTTTTTGTCGCCAGTGGTCAAATAATTATGCAGGTAACCATCATGCTCCGTGACATAAGGCGCAGGCATTAGCATATTCACGTTATGCGTCACCACTTCAGCCGCGCTATAGCCAAAAATCCTCTCCGCTGCCGGATTAAAGGTCTGCACCCTGCCGCAGGAATCAATGGTAATAATTCCATCGAGCACCGTCTCTACAATGGCACGGATACGTGCTTCACTGTTCGCCTGCGCCGTTTCCGCCAACAGGAGCTGACCGCGTTCCAGTTCGGCTTCTACCGCGTCCGCCAAATCACGTAAGACAGTCAATTCCTCCGGTGAGAATATCCGTGGCTTGTCATCAATAATGCATAATGTGCCGATACGCTCACCATCTGGCGCATGCAGCGGTGCGCCAGCATAAAAACGGATATTGGGGCCTCCGGCGACCAGCGGGTTATCGACAAAGCGCGGATCCTCCAGGGCATTGGGGATATAAAAGATACTGTCAGTCAGAATGGCATGACCGCAAAAGGAAATGTCCCGGGGCGTCTCGCTGGCATCCAGTCCCTGGCGTGACTTGAACCATTGCCGCTCCGAATCAACCAGACTAACCAGCGCGATGGGCACATTGAAGTGGCGCTGTGCAACGCGCGTGATGCGGTCAAAACGCGCTTCTGCAGGGGTATCGAGTAATGCCAGTTTGCACAGGGACTGGTGACGCGCCGTTTCATTATTGGGTATTTCTGGTTTTTTCATAATATCGCTTGTCATTTATGCACAGTCGTTCGCCGCAGGCAACATATAGTGACATCAATGAATCAATATAATCAACATGGTTACTCACTCTTCATTTCATCCCGTTCAATTGTGATTACCTCGCAGGTATAACAACCGTTTGTCCCAACATAACAGAAAAATCTTTCGCAGGCAGAGGACGACTGTAATAAAATCCCTGTACAAAGTCACAATTGTGCTGTTTCAGAAAAGCCAGTTGGTTCTCATCTTCTACCCCCTCGGCGACTACGTACAGGTTGAGATTATGCGCCATGGCAATAATGGCAGAACAGATTGCCGCATCATCCTTATTTTTCGCGATGTCTTTAACAAAGCAGCGGTCCACCTTGAGTGCATTTAGCGGGAACCGTTTCAGGTAGGCAAAAGAGGAATAACCTGTGCCAAAGTCATCAATCGACAATTGTATGCCCATCTTTTTCAGATCATTCAGGGTTTTGATGGCGCTGTTAGAATTTTTTGCCAGAATACCCTCCGTCAGTTCGAGTTCCAGGTACCTTGCTTCAAGCCCGGATTTGGTTAATGCCCGCTTGACATCTAGCATCAAACTGCCACTGTTAAATTGACGATGTGCAATGTTGACCGCAACACGGATGGGGTTGAGTCCTTGCTGATGCCAGACCCTGGTTTGTTGACAGGCTTGCTCCATCACCCATTGTCCAATGGGTATGATAAGGCCCGTCTCTTCCGCCAGCGGAATGAAATCCATCGGGGATACCAGTCCCAGCGTGTTGTGATTCCAGCGCAGCAACGCCTCTGCACCAATGATTTCACTGGTATTGATATCAATCTGTGGCTGATAATAAAGTTCAAGTTCATCTCTTTCCAATGCGCGGCGCAAGTCTGTCTCGAGACTGAGCCGCCTGGCATCAATTGAATTCATCGCGTCATCGTAAAACAGGAAATTATTACGGCCGGAATTTTTGGCCTGGTACATCGCAATATCTGCATTTTTCATCAAGATGAATGGATCATTACCATGGCCAGGAAACAGGCTTATGCCAATGCTAGCCGTGATAAAAAACTCCTGTTCATTCAGTGTAAAAGGGTACGCAAGTGCATCGACAAATTTTTTCGCGACCCTGGGTATATCTTCCTCTGCGGCAAGGTCGGTGAGTACTACAACAAACTCGTCTCCGCCCAGACGACTGATGGTGTCACCCTCACGAATGCACTTCTCCATTCGATTGGCAATCTGGCATAACAGTTCGTCGCCAGTATCATGACCGAGGGTGTCGTTTACTATTTTGAAACGGTCGAGATCGAGAAAAAGCACGGCAACTGATTTTTTATTCCACGGAGCACGGCTAAGCGCCTGTTTGAGTCTGTCCATCAGAAGTACTCGATTCGGCAATCCCGTCAACGCATCATGCGTGGCCTGATATGTCATTTGTTGAGCCATTTTACGCGCTTCGCTGACATCATGAAATACCAGCACCGTACCCCCCAACTTATTATTGTCATCTACGATGGGTGCAACTGTGGCCTCAACAGCCTGTGCCTGATGATTGTCCTGATTGATGATGGCAGAGTGCTCTGGCAGGATGACTACCTCTTTACTAGAGAGACATTTGTGAACCGGATTAGCTTCTGTTTTTTTCGTCTTTTCATTGATTACAATAAAGACTTCATCGATCGATTTATGCATAGCATCATCCCGATCCCAGCCAGTAATCATCTCTGCTGCTGGATTAATGTAGTCTACATTCCCATCTGAATTGGTAGTAATTACACCATCACCGATTGAGGCCAGCGTGATATGTGCACGATCTTTTTCAAGTGCCAACTCACGTGTTCGCTGGTCGACCAACTTTTTAATTTCCTCGTTTCTACGTTGTAACTCTGAGGCTCTGTCTTTGATGGTTTTTGACAACAGTAATAACAGAGCGGTAATGACGATGCCGGTAACGAAGGCTGCAATTACCAATTCATAGCGTATGTCCTTCCAGGTAAGGCGCTTATCTATGCCTAATGAAAATTTCAATGATCCTATGTTGAAGCGACTTTGATTGGTTAGTGTAAATACAGGCATGAAATTCTCTGTTTCACTGGACGTTTGCTTATATTCAAACATCAGTTTGTTATTTTGCGACTGCAGAGGAGGGATGCTTTCTAACCGCAGGCTCATGTTTTCAGCTAAAGCAACGCCGTCAATGATTTTCTGACTGTCAACGTATAATGCGATCATACCGTTGATAGTATGGCGACGGTCCGAAATATTGTTTGGCGTATCCTTGCCAGCATAAAGTGGTTTGATAAATATGTGGTTCAGCGTATGGCTGGGCGCATCTGCCGGTAGAATTACGCTCTCGCTGCTATCGATGGCATGTAAGATATAGGCTTCATTTTGCGCTTCAGACAGCAGATCGAAGCCCAGACTGGCCGCATTTCTGGGCGTAAAGGGTTCCAGATAAATAATAGGGAAATATTTCTCCTTGCGTGGAGAAGGCTGATGCTGACCATTCATTTTCTCAGTGATGGAATAAGTAATGTACCCCTCGTCCTGAATTTTTTTTTCAAACTCATCACGCCCTTTGTGGGTGACCAGTGGCATATAGAGAAAGCTGCTAATGTATTGATGCCGATTCAGGGCATCTTCCGACAATACGCGGAACTCGTTAGCGTCAACATGTGAAGATGCATCAAACAGGGCTTTAACGCCGTGCAGAACTTCGTCAATACCGCTCAGTCGTTGGGTGATGATATCCCTGGCCAGGGCGACTTCACTTGTATATGTCTCTTCTTCATGGCTTTTAAGATTTAAAACAGCCAGAGTGGTCAAACTAGCAGTAAAAAAAATACCCACAATAAGTGCAATAACGAACAGTGGAAGTGCTTTTTTTTCTCTTCTCGCTTGCATCATCATGCCACCTTGATATTTTTATGGATGATGTACAAAGCTATATCAGTGACACATTGTTGCAGTAGATGGTAGTGGTTAATATAAATGATCAAGCCTCTCTTGATGGCGAGATCGTTCCACTCACACCTTGAATGATAGGATAAGATGTAAAGGTAATTCTCACTCCTGGCAGTCATGACAGCGAGTACCCTGGTTAATAAAATTACCACACAAACGGAAAGCATTTACAGACGACCGCGCTGTATCAGTGACTCATCACATCCCCTGAGGCTAAGCTGGCAAATGACAATTGAGGTTGTTAATTTATCGGCATTATCCAGGTAAAGCTTGACGTAAAGTCTCTGTGTCACGTGAGTTGAAATACACGGATAATAACGTCTGCTGAGTCTAGCCATACACACACTCCTTGTATTGTCATATCCTGGCTCAAATACCAGCTTCGTTGAAAACGGCAAGCAATAAATGACACTGGTTCCATCGATTCAGGCCCTATCGCTTCTCCCCTCTGTCACTA
>CALZMY010000189.1 GCA_945788675.1 uncultured Gammaproteobacteria bacterium
TCAGGGTCAATACCTGACTGTTCACACAACGATTCAGCCAGCGCCTGGTAACGTACCTGCCCCCATTGCGCCAACTCGGTCACTGCATCGGGATAGCGCCACGGATAGAGCGGCGAAAGAATCCCCCCCCCGGCCCACGAAGATTCCCGCCCGGTACGCCCTCGTTCCAGCAATGTCACCTGCATGCCGGCCAGTGCCAGCTCGTGCGCGCTCAGCATGCCGATCAGTCCACCGCCCACTACCAGGCAGCCTGCTGCTGCCTTACCCCTCATCGCATCCCCATCTTTTTAGCAACACAACCTCAACATTCAGACCAAAGAAAACTCGCCATCGCGCCGATAGAATAATCCAGAACCAGAATAAAATCTGGGAACTTTTAACTCAAACGACCGTTCATCTGACAAATATAACAGCTCGTCGCCTTTCACGTGACTGGAAAAATTATGAATGCTAAAACATACCCCATGAACAAGAAACAGACAGGTTTTTCCTTACTAGAGTTGATGGTCACATTGTCCGTCGCTGCCCTTCTCCTTTCGCAGGCGGTCCCCAGCTTTCTGACGATGATCCAGGATAATCGCGTCGTTACCCAGACCAACGATCTCGTGACCTCGCTAAATACTGCCCGCAGTGAAGCGGTTAAACGCGGCGATCGAGTCACCGTCTGCAAGAGCGCCGACAATGCTTCCTGCACCGCCGCAGGTGGCTGGCAGCAAGGGTGGATCATCTTTACAGATAGCAACAACGATGCAGCGTTCAATAACACTGACGTGATCCTGGGGACACACGGCCCACTGGAATCCGGCAATACGCTCAATGGTGTGGTAGGAAATGTCGCGAACTATATCTCCTTTAGTAACAATGGTTTTTCACAAATGGTGGGAGGGGGTGGTGCGCAAACCGGCACCCTCGTACTGTGCGACAGCCGTGGCTTCGGAGACAGAGCTCGCGCCATCGTAATCAACGCATCAGGACAGATCCGAACCGCCCCTGCTAATGATGCCACTATCACAGCCACCAGCTGCTAAGAAATCCAGGATAGAAACATGAGACGATCTAGCAAACATCAACCGCACGCAGGCTTCACACTGATTGAAGTACTGATCACACTGGTCATCTTCTCGATTGGCCTGCTCGGCCTTGCCGCTCTACAGGCCAACAGCATGGTCAACAATCACAACGCCTACGTCAAAAGCCAGGCGACACTGATGGCCAATGATATGGCTGATCGCATGCGCGCCAATATCGCGGGCGTACAGGCAAACGCCTATAACAACCTCAACGGCATCCCGCCAGACCCCGGCTGTATCACCGCGAATTGCACGCCAACACAAATAGCGAAATATGACGCCTTTGAGTGGAACACCACCCTCGCCGATCAACTGCCCGCTGGGCAAGGAACCGTTACCGGAAACGGCCTCACTTTCACCATTACAGTACGCTGGGATGAGTTGCGCAATGGGGCGACTGGTCTTGGATGCAACCCGGCGAATGACGCCCATCTTAAATGCCTAGCAGTGAGCGTGACACTATTATGAACTTTCCTGTCTCTCAGAAGAAACAACAGGGCCTGACCCTGATCGAGATGATGGTTGCCATCACCATCAGTCTGATCCTGCTCGCAGGCGTGATCCAGATCTTCGTCGGCAATAAACAGACCTATCGTATCACCGAGGAGTTATCTCGAGTCCAGGAGAATGGGCGCTTTTCGATGGATTTTATAGCGCGGGAGATCCGCATGGCCGATTTCTGGGGCTGCGCCAACGCGGCAAGCGACGTTACCAACCACCTTGGTCCACCCAATCCACCAGACACACCGGATGCCCACCCGGTCGATCCATCCTCTGGCAATACTATAGACGGCACCAATAATACCGGGCTGAACGGTTCGGACACACTTGTCCTGCAAGGCGCCTACGGTAAAGGGCTCGGCATTGAGACACACAGCATTGCGGCTGCCTCATTCGATGTTACGACGGTCAACCACGGACTTAATGACGGTGATGTTATTATCGCAACCGATTGTGAAAAGGCCGACGTGCTGGAGGTAACCAACTCGAATCCAGGCACCAACAATACCATTGTGGCAAACCTCGGCAATAACCTCCCAGGCTTTGGCAATCTCACAAAACCGGGATTTGAATATAATGGCAGCGGGACGATTTATCGTGTCAAGAGCGTCACATACACTATTAAGGCAGGTGCCAGTGGCGAACCCGCCCTTTTTCGCAATGAAAATGGCAACGATGTCGAACTGGTCGAAGGCGTAGAGAATATGCAGATACTCTATGGCGAAGATACCGACGACGATAAGACCGCCAACCGCTACCTACCAGCCGGAGGTTTACTCGTGATGGACAACGTCGTCAGCATTCGCGTCACCCTGACACTGCGTACACTGCGGGATCTTATCACTGCGGATGGTACCTATGGCCGCATCAAGCGCACCTATACCACGACCGCCTCGGTCCGCAATCGCCTCATCAACAATTAACGCCATCAGGACTATCACCCTATGAACAGATACCACACCCCACCCCGCTCCATGCAATCAGGTGCAGCGCTGGTTGTCAGCCTGATGTTACTGGTCGTCATGACATTGATCGGTGTCACCGCCATGCGCTCCACCATCATGGAGGAGAAGATGTCCGGTAACACGCGTGATGCGATGATTGCATTACAGACCGCAGAGACTGTACTGCTCGATGGAGAAGACTATCTCGCCAATACCATCAACTCAATCGCCGTCGCCTTCGATGGCACCCAGCTAGGCCTTTATGAACAAGGGAGTAATCCAGACCTGCTCGCCGATGCAACCTGGGTCAACTCTATCGCCTATAGCGGCACATATGCCGGCGTCACCTCGCAACCAAGATTTATTATCGAACTCACCGGTGCAGTCGGTGGTGAAGCGGATAGTGACCTCAGTATCTCCAGCTATGATTCGATCGATGCCCTGGGCACACCATACGCATTTCGTGTCACTGCTCGAGGGACTGGGGGCTCGGACAATGCCGTCGTCCTCTTGCAATCCAACTATATTCGCACCTTTTAGAGCACGCTGAAGAGAGACCTGGAGCACAATCATGAAAGCAAAAAAATCGCTGATAACGCTAACACTATCCACGTTGCTGGCGCTGGGAAGCAGCGCAAACGCTGGACCCGGCGCCCTTGAACAGACACCGCTCTATGTCGGTCCAGCGGTGGAATCTAACATCATGATTCTATCCGATGATTCAGGCAGCATGGACTGGGAAATCATGTCAAAAGACGCGGGTAGTGGTGGCGTCTTCACCGGTAGCCAGCCGGATGGCAGCAACCCGGCCGGCAGCGGCAATGTCAAACATCGCGATAGTGATGACGATGGCGATGCAGACTGCGGTTTTAACTACATTTACGGCGTTGAATTTGGCAACAATACCTATGGCGATAACGCTAACGACTGCAATACCGCCGATGACGAGGCGTGGCGTTTCCGTAACAGCGATTTCAATCCTCTCTATTTTAACCCGAACAAGACCTACGAGCCGTGGGGCGGGGTCGACACCAATGGCAATGCCTATACTAACGCCTCAATTACCAATGCGCCCAACGATCCCTACAACCCCACTGAAACGATCGATCTGACCCAGCACAACTCCAACTGGCTCGGTGGCACTGCCCGCGGCACCAGCGACCGTGACAACGACACAATTGCGGATGGCTTCCGTTATTACACCTGGGTGGATAGCGATGCCGACGGCCGGTTTGATAACAGCGAGGAGACTGAACACCTCATTAAAGACAAGGATGCCGCCACCCAGCAGAACTTCGCCAACTGGTTCACTTACCATCGCAGCCGTGAATTTGTGGTCAAGTATGCGATGAGCAAATCCTTACAGAATGTCACTGGCGTCAGGGCCGGCTACGGTACAATCCATGGCAATAACGGCGTCGGGATCAGGGTCGCCTCGATGAATATCGACCCAGCAGTCGGTAACAAGCGAGCCCTCTTCGACGACCTGTTTGAAACCTTCTCCACCAATGGCACACCGCTACGCCGGAATCTGAGAAATGTCGGCCGCTACTTTGAATGTGCAGCGAATAACTTCTTCAATGTCAGCGGCAGCGACTGCCCCATCCTGCCCGCAGCCGAGTTCGGCATGTGCCAGAAAAATTTTACCATCATGTTGACCGACGGTTTTTATAATGGTGGCGACCCGGGTGTCGGCAATACCGACACCGATGGCGCAGGTAGCTATGACGGTGGCGACTACGCCGATAATGTTTCGAATACCCTGGCTGATGTGGCGATGCACTACTACGAGCGGGATTTAAGAACCGCTCTCAGCAATGAGGTGCCGCCCTCAGGACTGGATGATGCACCGCATCAACATATGACTACTTATACAGTCGCCTTTGGTGTGACGGGTGAACTGGACCCAGGTGATCTCAAGACCCCTGGCGATGCAACAGACTCCGATCCATCGGATGCGGGATTCAACTGGCCCGGCATCGGCACCAATGCCAGAAGAGTAGACGACCTGTGGCACACTGCCTTCAACGGCCGCGGCGAATTTTTCAGCGCTCAGAATCCTGAGGATTTAATCTCCGCAATCCAGGCGGCAATCGTCAGCGCTTCCAAGGGTTCCAGTTCAGCATCGGCAGTGGCCTTTAACACCTCCACACTGGATACCGGCTCAACGGTCTACCAGGCGCTCTTCAATCCCTCGGACAACTGGAAAGGCGAACTGATTGCCACCGAGATAAATCTTGATGGCTCCCTGGCTTCAAGCCCAAAATGGAACGCTGGCGACCAGCTGAATGCACAGTCTCATGGCTCACGCCAGATAATTACCTACAAAAAGGATCTCGCTACCCCTGCAAATTCAGCTGGTATTCCCTTTAAGGTACTAGCCAACCTCTCAGCCGAACAACAGGCAGACCTGAACAGGGGGCCTTCGGCTGCCGATGGCAACGGCCAGGCACGACTCGACTATCTCCGGGGTGATCGCTCCAACGAATCCACCCTTCTTCAATTCCGTGACCGCACCAACGTGCTGGGTGATCTGGTACATTCGAACCCGGTATTTGTTGGTAAGGTGCGCGGTAACTACCCCGATACCGCACCATTCCCAACTACGGCTGGCGACCTGTTTTCAGAATACAAGGCCACCAATGCAACCCGCAACGGCGTTATCTATGTCGGTTCCAATGATGGCATGCTGCACGCCTTCAAAGAGAGCACGGGCGATGAGCTCTTCGCTTACATCCCTAACGCCCTCTTCTCAGACAGCGCCAATGAAGGACTGCACTACCTCACTGACCCAGCCTACGCCCATCATTACTATGTCGATCTCAGTCCGGCCATCGCCGATGTCTACCTCAACTCATCCTGGCGCACCCTGCTGGTCGGTGGATTGCGCTCTGGCGGCCGTGGCCTCTTCGCACTCGATGTCACCAACCCCACTACCCTTAACTCGGCCGAAAGCAATGCCGCATCGATTGTACAATGGGAATTCACCAGTGATGATGACCCCGACCTTGGTTATACGATGAGCAAACCGGTTATCGCCAAGATGGAAAATGGCAGATGGGCCGCCATCGTCAGTAACGGCTACAATAGCAGTGGTGATGGTAAGGCCAAGCTCTTCATCATCTACCTCGATGGTGGCCAGGATGGCGTCTGGACCTACGGTACCGATTACCTCAAGATAGACACTAAGGTTGGCGGTATCGGCGCCGCGCTCAATGGCCTCTCCGCGCCGGTCGCCATCGATACCACTGACAACCGTCTTGCAGACCGAGTCTATGCCGGCGACCTCTACGGCAACCTGTGGGCATTCGATCTGGATGACACTGATGATAACAACTGGAAGGTCGCCTACAAACAGGGAGCGACCCCTAAACCGCTCTTTATCGCCAAGGATGACAGCAATAACATCCAGCCGATCACAGCAAGGCCGGTCATTACGCGACAACATGAGGTGAACACCTCGATGAGCAACCAGCCCAATTTGATGATCTTTTTTGGCACCGGCCAGTATGTCGTTGCTGGTGACAAAACCAGCACGGCTACGCAGACCTTCTATGGTGTCTGGGACAAAGGTACCAAAAACCTTGATCGCTCTGACCTGCTTGTACAGACACTGGACAGCGGCAGTTCCGACGCCGACCACCGCGTCATGACCGATACTGCCATCAGCTATGGCGCCACACATAAAGGATGGTATTTTGACCTGCCGACCAGTGGCGAGCGCGTGACCGTTAATCCAATCGTCCGCGGCAAGCTGCTCATCTTCGCCACGTTGATCCCTGGCACGCAGCTCTGTCGACCAGAGGGAGACGGCTGGGTAATGGTCGTCAATCCTGCCAACGGTGGGCAGCCGGGCTTCGCTACTTTCGACGTCAACGGCGATGGCGTCATTGATGCCAACGACAAGATCGACGGTAAGGTGGTCGGTGGTTTCAGAGTAGGCGGTATCCCGGGCGGGCTGGGCGTCATTGGTAATCTCCTGATGGTGACAGATGACGAAGGCAAGCTGACATCTACGGAGCTCAACTTCGGCCCCGGCGTTGATAGCGGACGCTTCTCATGGCAGGAGATCGTACGTTAAAGATCAGTCGCCACCCATTTTTTAATGCACTATAAACACGGAGTCATCATCATGAAACATATTCTGATACAGATTAAGGGGCTGGTACTGCTGATGCTGCTCTCCTTCTCCTTCTCAACCTCAGCCGCAACGTTACCCGGCTACTACCCGGAGGAATTTGCCAGAACAGGAATGATCGACCATATCGATATCAAAAATGGCAAAATCGTCATCAATGATATGACCTGGAAATTTTTAATGAATGTGAAGGTACATTCACTAAATACGGAGTTCAGTTCAGTACAGACCCTTCGTAACGGCATGAAAGTGGGCTTTACAATGAGTTCAATGAATGGAACAAATCAAGTTGCCGAAATCTGGGTATTACCCGACAACCATAAGCAAAACCGCGATAATCGTGAATAACAATGAAACATTAGACAACCTGTATCTGGAGGCACTAAAGTGAACCCAAAACTGAATCCAAAACTGAACCGGGGAAAATCCGCGGGCTTTTCCCTCATCGAACTGATGATTGTCGTCGTGATCATCGGCGTTCTGGCAGCCATCGCCATGCCATCCTATGTCAGTCAGGTCACTGAGGCGAAACGGTCAGATGGTCAGATTGCATTGATGAATGCTGCGCAGGACCTGGAGCGCTGCTTCTCCGAATTCAATGCCTATAACAACGCCAACTGTACATTCGCAGCTGCCTCACCGGAAGGACATTACGCCATCGCAACGCCGGTACGTACTGCCACGACCTTTACCCTGCAAGCCACCCCCAATGCCAGCCAGACGGATGCTTTGTGCCTCAATCTAACACTCACCAATACTGGTGTTCAGGGTGAATCCGGCAGCGGTACTGTGGCAGACTGCTGGTAACTAGAGTGACGACGCCTTTTGCAGGTCGCGAGGAAGCGAAAATACAATATTCTCCTCGCGACCCTTAATATTCTCGACACGCTCAACACCCGCTTTTTTAAGATACGCGACCACTTCCTCGACCAGCACCTCCGGCACTGACGCACCAGCCGTCACCCCGACGACACGTTTACTATCCAGCCAGGCAGCGTCTATTTCACTGGCATCATCGATCAGGTAGGCATCGGCACCATGCCGCGCTGCCATCTCACGCAGGCGATTTGAATTTGAACTATTCCGAGAACCGACCACCAGAATCAGGTCACACTGTTCGGCCAACGCCTTCACTGCATCCTGACGATTCTGTGTGGCGTAACAGATATCATCACGCTTCGGCCCGGTGATATTTGGAAAGCGTTTCTGTAACGCCTCGATCACCACCGCCGTATCATCCATCGACAACGTCGTCTGGGTCACAAATGAAAGCTTGTCCGGGTTTTTAACCACCAGCTGCTCGACATCCTCCACCGACTCGACCAGATAGATACCACCATCCGCATTTTTATACTGCCCCAGCGTTCCTTCCACTTCAGGATGACCGGCGTGACCAATCAAAATACACTCCTGACCATCACGTTCATAACGAACCACCTCAAGATGCACCTTGGTCACCAGTGGGCACGTGGCATCAAAGACACGCAAACCCCGTCTTCCTGCCTCTTCTCTTACTGCTTTTGAAACACCATGCGCACTGAAGATCAACGTTGCATTATCGGGCACTTCCGAAATTTCTTCGATAAAGACCGCGCCTTTGTCACGTAGCCCCTCAACCACAAACTTGTTATGCACCACTTCATGGCGCACATAGATCGGACGCCCAAACTGCTCCAGCACACGTTCGACAATCTCAATCGCGCGTTCAACCCCGGCACAAAAACCACGTGGATTGGCCAATAACACCTGCTCTGCTTTGATATCACTCATATTCATTATCCGTTTTACGACGCTATTTCTTTTCTGCCTGCGGCTGGTCTTCTCTATTGAACAACGCATCGAGAATCAACAGTACTGCACCAACAGTGATCGCAGAGTCTGCTACATTAAAGGCGGGCCAGTGCCAGTCGCCATAATAGATATCAATAAAATCGACCACATAGCCATGCACAAGACGATCCCACGCATTACCTACTGCACCACCCAACACTAGCGACAACGCAACGGCCAGCCGCTGTTCATTTTGTTTAAGGCGTTTCATCCACACCACAATGACGACACTAACAACCATTGCCAACACAGCAAAGAACCAACGCTGCCAGCCACCCGCATCACTCAAAAAACTAAACGCAGCGCCTGTGTTATGCGCCAACACCATATTTAATGAGGGCATAATCGGAACCGACTGAAACAGCAACAACGAATCAGAGACCATATATTTGGTTATCTGGTCGAGTACTATCACCACTGCTGAGAGCCATAGCCACTTTAACATAACGTCATGCCGCCTTTAAGCAAACAGGCGTGACTCGCCGTCACCCGCAACGTTCTCGACACAGCGCCCACACAACTCAGGGTGTTCACTATTTGCTCCCACCTCTTCACGGTGATGCCAACAACGATCGCACTTCGCGTGCGCAGAGGCCTTTACTGTCACCCATAACGCAGGCTGATCCTTCTGTGTCACCTCCACTGCATCCTCCGGCTTTTCATTGAGCTTATGCACGCGTGCATATGACGTAATCAAGACAAAGCGCAGCTCATCACCGAGCTTTGATAGCAGTGTCAACAGCGCTGCATCACAATAAAGATCCACCTCGGCATCAAGCGCAGAACCGATACCGCCGCTGGCGCGCAACCCCTCCAGCTCTTTGGAGACTGACTCACGCACAGCGATAATCGTTGACCACTCATCCTGACTAAATTTCGGCTCTGCCGTTTCTGGAAGCGCATACCATGTTTCAAGGAAGACTGACTCACTACGTTTACCGGGGATGTGCTGCCAGATATCTTCAGCAGTAAAACTAAGGACCGGCGCTAACCAGCGTGCCAGTGCCTCAACGATCTGATGCATCGCGGCCTGTGCCGAGCGGCGCGCCACACTATCAGCCTGTGTGGTGTACTGGCGATCCTTAATGATATCGAGATAAAAACTGCCCATATCCACCGCGCAGAAGTTATGTATCTTTTGATAGACCAGGTGAAACTCATAACGGCCATAAGCCTCACGCAGCTCTTCCTGCAACTGTTGCGCACGCATGACAGCCCATTGATCAAGCGCCAGCATCTGATCCGATGCCAGCGTATCTACCGCTGGATCAAAACCATTCAGGTTAGCCAACAGGAAACGTGCCGTGTTACGCATCCTGCGATAGGCATCGGCCATGCGTTTAAGAATTTCGTCAGAGACATTCATCTCGGTACGGTAGTCAGTTGCCGCCACCCACAGACGCAGAATATCAGCACCGAGCGAATTCATTATTTTTTGCGGTGCGATTACATTACCCAATGACTTCGACATCTTGCGTCCCTTCGCATCAACCGTAAAGCCATGCGTCAGCACCGACTTGTAAGGGGCTGCACCATTCATCGCAACCGAGGTCAGCAACGATGACTGGAACCAGCCACGATGTTGATCTGAACCTTCCAGGTAAAGATCGGCAGGGAAAGCGAGCGCATCGTTCTTTTGCAACACACTGTAATGCGTCACGCCAGAATCAAACCAGACATCGAGTGTATCGCCAACCTTCTCATATTGATCAACCTCATCACCCAACAGTTCAGCTGCATCAAGTTCGAACCACGCATCAATACCCGTCTCTTCAACACGCTTGGCAACCGACTCGATCAACGCTGCGGTTGCAGGATGTAATTCACCACTCTCTTTATGCAGAAACAGGGTAATCGGCACCCCCCAGGTACGCTGACGTGAGACACACCAGTCCGGCCGTTTTTCGATCATCCCTTCAATACGCGCCTGCCCCCACTCCGGCAGCCACTGTACTTTTTTGATCGCCTTCATCGCATCACTCCGCAGATCCTTCTGGTCCATACTAATGAACCACTGCGGTGTCGCACGGAAGATGATCGGTGTTTTATGGCGCCAGCAGTGTGGATAGCTATGACGCAACGCCTCATCGTGAAATAGCGCGCCCTTCGCCTTCAGCACTTCGATTACTTCGTCATTTGCCTTGAAGACATGTTGCCCGGCAAACAGCGGCGTATTTGGTAAGAAGACACCGTTGCCATCGACCGGGTTATCGACTGGCAGGTTATAACGTGCGCCAACGACATAGTCCTCCTGACCATGCCCCGGCGCAGTGTGCACCGCGCCGGTACCTGCTTCACTGGTGACATGGTCACCCAGAATCACCGGCACCTCGCGTTCATAAAATGGATGTTGCAGTTTTAAACCTTCAAGGCCTTCACCCATACAGGTCGCAATCACACGATAATCTTCGATACCACTACGCGCCATGATCTCTTTCAACAACACCTCGGCAACGAGCAGTCTTTCTGGACCATGCTCAGCCCCGCATTGTACTAACACATAATCGAAACCAGGATTAACAGAGACCGCCTGATTGGCTGGCAGCGTCCACGGCGTGGTCGTCCAGATGACAATAGAGATTTTACCTTCACCAACCGCGCCAGCAACATGCTCACAACGCTGCAACAACACCTCATCATCAAGCACTTCAAAACGCACATCAATGGCAGGTGAGACACGCTCTTCATACTCAACCTCTGCCTCAGCCAGTGCCGACCCGCAGTCACTACACCAGTGCACGGGTTTAAAACCCTTGTGCAGATGACCCGCCTCAACAATGTGCCCCAGCGAACGGATGATGTTGGCCTCAGTCCTGAAATCCATCGTCAAATAGGGACGGTCCCACTCACCCAGGATTCCAAGACGCTTAAAATCTTCACGCTGTTTATCGACCTGCTTGCCCGCATAGTCACGACACGCCTTACGGAAGGTTGGCGCATCGACCTTCTGCCCTGCCTTGCCAATCTTCTTCTCGACCATTAATTCAATAGGCAGACCATGACAATCCCACCCCGGCACATAAGGGGTATCGAATCCTTCCATGCTTTTAGACTTGACGATAATGTCCTTCAGAACTTTGTTAACAGCGTGACCAATATGGATATCACCATTTGCGTAAGGTGGGCCATCGTGCAGAATAAATTGCTCTTTGCCCGCACGCGCTTCACGCAGCTTGCCGTAGAGGTCCATTGCGTACCAATCTTTAAGAAAGTTTGGCTCGCGATTAGCGAGATTCGCCTTCATTGAGAAGGCGGTCTTCGGAAGGTTCAGGGTGTCTTTATAATCAGCCATTTTATTACGCTAAATTTCCCACAATTTAAAGTTATCTAAACATCATCTGACTTAACAGCATCACGCCGTCGCGCCATCGCCACTGCCCGCCAGCTTTGCAAACAACGCTTGCGCTTCCACGACATCGCGATCAATCTGCGCCTTCAGGTCTGTAAATGATTCAAAACGTTGTTCATCTCGCAGCCGAGCGATGAACTCGACCTGCACATATTCGCCATAGATCTCTCGATCAAAGTCGAACAGATGCACCTCCAGTTGGCATCGTGTGCCATTGACCGTCGGACGGTGCCCAATATTAGCGACCCCCTTGAACGGCGACCCAGTATCACCCGAGAGGCCAAATACCTCCACCGCATAGACCCCACGCAGTGGTGTCACGCGGCGATGCAGATAGATGTTCGCCGTCGGAAAGCCGATGGTACGACCACGTTTATCGCCATGTACCACTCGACCGGACATGCGATACGTGCGACCCAATAATTGCGCGGCACGACTCAGTTCACCTGCGCTCAAAGCCTCGCGTACCCGCGTACTGCTAACCCGTTTACCATCAACCTCAAAGGTGTGCATCTCGACCACCTGAAAACCATGCTGTTCACCCGCGGCACGCAACATCGCAGTATCACCCTGACGCCGGTGGCCAAAACGGAAATCATCACCCACCACCAGATAGCGCACATCAAGTCCTTCGACCAGCAGCTGCTGGATAAATGCCTCGGCAGACATCTGCGACAGGACTCGATCAAA
>CALZMY010000190.1 GCA_945788675.1 uncultured Gammaproteobacteria bacterium
ACGCGCTGCGTTACGCGGCACAATAACTCATAGGGAATCGTGTTTGCACACTGTGCAATCTCTTCGACGGGTAGCGCTTTACCCCACAACACAGCACGGTCACCCATGGCGGCCGTCGGTAGCGAACGAAGATCAACACAGATCATATCCATCGAGACACGCCCGATCAATGGCACGCGTTGACCGTTGATCAATACGGGCGTACCCGCTCTGGCGGCACGCGGGTAACCATCGCCATAACCGATCGCGACCACACCGACAGGCATATCTTCAGGACAACACCAGCTACCGCCATACCCCAGCGCACTGCCTTTTTTATACTCATTAATCGCGATCAATTTTGAGCTGAGTGTCATCACTGGCTTCAGGTTATCGTCAGCGGCAACACCGTCGATAAAGGGAGAGACACCGTAGAGCATGATGCCGGGGCGCACCCACGCAGCATGGCTCTCCTTATGGGCAAGGATCGCGGCAGAATTGGCAAGGCTACAGGAGGGCGCATCCATCTCAGCAATAGCAGAGTAAAAACGTTCAAGCTGGGATGCAGTGCGCGGGTCGTTACGATCATCGGCATTGGCAAAATGGCTCATGACAATCACTTCGTCAGCAACACTGGCACAGGCTCGCAGACGATTAAAGCTTGTTAAGGCGTCATCAAGGCTAACCCCGAGGCGGTGCATGCCAGTATCAATCTTGAGCCATACCTTGAGTGGCCGTGCCAGGGGTGTCTGTTCCAGCAGTGCTATCTGTGTCGGGTGATGGACCACTGCATCGATGGCGTGTTGTGCCAGCAGCGCCAACTCGACGGCATCGGAAAACCCCTCCAGCAACAGGATCGGTTGTGCCACCCCCGCATTGCGTAACGCCACTGCCTCTTCTATTTTTGCGACGGCGAAGGCATCACTTGTTGATAGTGCCTGGGCGACACGTAACATGCCGTGGCCATAACCGTTGGCCTTGATTACAGAGATGACACGAGCATTCGCAGCGGACTCACGTACCCGCTGCAAATTATATTGAAGCGCCTGTAGGTCGATCGTCGCCTCGGCGGCACGCGTCATTCATATCCCCCGTCGTAATAGTCACGATCGGCGGTGTAGTTATCGAAACGGGTGTACTTGCCGTTGAAGGTGAGCGGTACCATGCCGATCGGGCCGTTACGCTGTTTACCGATGATGATCTCGGCGCGCCCTTTGTTATCAGGGTCTTCCTTGTTATAGACCTCATCGCGATAGACGAAGGAGATCACGTCGGCATCCTGCTCAATCGCGCCGGACTCACGCAGATCGGACATCATCGGGCGTTTATCGGTACGTTGTTCCAGTGAGCGGTTGAGCTGTGACAGCGCAATCACCGGCACACAGAGTTCTTTTGCCAGCGTCTTCAGGCCACGTGAGATCTCGGAGATCTCATTAGTGCGATTTTCACTACTACCCGGCACCTGCATCAATTGCAGGTAATCGATCACCACCAGATCCAGATCATGCTCGCGTTTGATACGACGCGCACGAGCACGCAGTTCAGTCGGCGACAACGCTGCGGTATCATCAATGAATAATTTAGACTCACTCAGCAGACTCATCGATGAGGTCAGACTGGCCCAGTCATCATCGTCCAGTTTACCGGTGCGCACCTTGTTTTGATCGACACGACTCAACGATGACAACATACGCATCACCAACGCCTCGCCGGGCATCTCCATACTGAAGACGGCAACCGAACGTTGCCCTTTAATCGCTACATACTCAGCGATATTCATCGCAAAGGTGGTCTTACCCATCGATGGTCGACCTGCCACGATCACCAGGTCAGACTCCTGTAGCCCGGCGGTCATCTCATCGAAATCATCAAACCCGGTGGGAATGCCGGTGATTGAGGAGTCGAGCGACGCCAGCATATCGATACGATCAACCACATTGGCCAGCAGCTCGGAGACCGCCTTGTAGCCTTTATCACTACGTGAGCCCTGCTCTGCAATCTTAAAGACCGCCTGCTCCGCGGTATCGAGCAGCTCAACGCTATCGCGACCTTCGGTGTTGAAGGCGCTATCGGTGATCTCCGTACCGACACGAATCAGTTGCCGCAGCACCGAGCGTTCACGCACGATAGCCGCATAGGATTTTATGTTGGCTGCACTGGGGGTGTTGTTGGCGAGCGTACCGAGGTAAGGGAGCCCGCCGGCATTGCCCAGTTCTTCATGGTTATTCAACCATTCGGAGATGGTGACGACATCGCATGGCTGGCCGCTATCGGCCAGGACCGCGATGGCGTGGAAGATCACCCCATGATCACGACGATAGAAATCATCCTGTACCAGCAGGTCAGCCACCTTGTCCCACGCATTGTTGTCGAGCATGAGCCCACCGAGCACGGCCTGCTCCGCCTCAATCGAATGGGGTGGGATCTTGAAAGCGTCTGTGACCTGTTCCGGCATTTGATCAGACATCTGACCGGCCATCTGATCAAGACTGTTCTCTATATCGGCAAAGTCTTGCATATAAGTTCTTCAGCCCAGTGCTAATAACAATTCACCCTCTACTGCCATCGCGGACAATAGAGGGTGAGATCAAACATTTTTTGTGGTGAACTGCGCCCTGCAGCCACCACCACAACCAGGGCCTGATTACGCCTCTTCGGCGACAACCTGAACTGTGATCTGCGCATTCACCTCAGGGTGCAGGTGAATCGCTACCTGATACTCACCGACCTGGCGAAAAGCACCTTCTGGCAGACGCACTTCATGTTTATCAACCGGAGTGCCTGCTGCGGTGCATGCGGCAGCGATATCGGCGGTACCCACAGAACCAAACAGCTTGCCTTCATCGCCCGCCATACAGGCGATTGAAATGGCTTTCTCTGCCAGTACTGTGGCACGTGCGTTGGCTGCTGCCAACAGCTCAGCCGCTGCTGCTTCCAGCTCTGCGCGTCGTGCCTCGAAATCAGACCGGTTAGCGGCTGTTGCCGCGACCGCCTTTTTCCCTGGGATCAGATAGTTACGACCGTACCCACCCTTAACTGAGACTACGTCTCCCAAACCACCCAGATTTTCTACCTTCTCAAGAAGAATAACATCCATCTCTATATACCTCGTTACGTAGCATATTAACTAAAAAT
>CALZMY010000191.1 GCA_945788675.1 uncultured Gammaproteobacteria bacterium
CAGACAGAACGGTTTGTTCGGCAACTGCGCGTCCCGCTCGGTTTTTGGCAGCGGGCGTTATCTCGATCCCCTGTCTTGAATTCTGATCCTAATGTCACGATCGAAGGGCGTATCAGCCGATTATTAATTCGCGGCACTCTCAAGCTCTACCCCGTTAAACATTTAAATCACCAGGCAGGTGCGACCTCATCAACGAAGGCATTTCCGACGATAGCGACAACGGAGGGTCTGAGTTATCAACTTGTGCCAGCCAGTGTGTTACTGGTAAATCCAGCTGCAGAGGTCAAAACATTCACTAGCAAAGATCAGGCGGTAAATTTTCTGACCGCGCTGAATATGGATGATGCTCAGCTAAAGTCTCTGGCTAATGAGATGGCGATACCTGAGACAAGCGGAACGCTGCACCCGGAGATGCAAATAGCCACTCTTGCGCAGGCCTTGCTGGGTAGTAGTGTTGTGGTGCTCGTTAAGCGACAGAGCGTCACGCCGCAATTGACTGGCAATGCCGACGAGATGTCCAGCCAGAGTACTGGTCATCAAGCGTCAACTCTTGGGCCGCATGAAGGAGGCGGTGCAAATGCCACGCAGTCACATGGTGGAAAGCTGATAGCAGGTGCTGGAGCGGCCGCAGCGACAAGTGAAAGCGTGGCGGAAGAAGAAAAACCACCTTGTACCCTGGAGAGCGTTTTAATCCAGTGCGATCACGGACGTAGTGCAGTGATCACAAAAGAGACCAAAGTAATCCCTGATCTGGATGTGATAGCGACGGAAACCAGTAAACCTGGTTTTGATCTAATCACCGCCGAAATTCACGCCGGTGAATTATGCCCATCACATAAGAGTAGTAGCTTTAAAATATCAAAAGAGCACAAGCTCACATCAAAATCTGCAAATAAAATTGAATTTAGGGTCAATTGCGATACCTGGAATCGCTCAAACATCTTTGAGCGGGTATGGTTACCGAGCGTCAAACCCAAAACCTATAATATTGCTATAAAAGACACCTGTGAAGCGCCTGATATTCAGGTCAGGAATATCAATATTAATGTATACCCCGATATAAAGTGGCACTGGAGTACCACCATCGATTTTGGCAAGCTGGAATTTGTGCCGGGCAAGGCAAAAGTTAAATACAGTGATTTTGTCATTGATGGCAACGTTGATTTAACCTATGACGGCGAAAAGTATGACGCCAAAGAAAAATATCAGGAATACATAACAAAACCGCTGGATGGTTTCAAAAAGATCTGTGATTCACTGGCCAAAGTGCTTGAAGTGATCAATGATCCTAAAGCGGCGTTAATGCGCATCGGTACACAGACAGATAAAGCCAAACCTGCTGATGGCGAGGATAATAAAGACGGCAACGAAACCCGCCTGGCCATCGACTGGCCAAAACTCACCATCGACTATGATTCCACACTAGTCGAAAATGGCTCATCCAGCGATGTTGATCACGACTACAGGATAAAGCTACAAGCCAAACCGCTGCTGGAAGTCGATATACAGGTCGATGTGCTTGATTCCATGATCGCTTTGGCGCCCTATCCGGCTGCAGAATTAATGCGCTATGCAAAAAAACGCGTAGAGGAAGAGTTCGAGGAAGATCAGGAAGTGGGCCTGCGCGGTGAACTGGATATCATATTTACGGTCAAATCTACAGTCGATATTAATGAAAGCGAAATAAAAGGGCGTCAGTCTGTCACAGACCATGAGGTTACGGTAGAGCCGGTTAAAGGCGAGATTAAAATACCTGCCAAACTGGACGGGGTTATAAAAGCGGAAGGTAAATGGTTTGTGATCTCCTTTAGCGTGCATTATGACATGAAAGGTAAAACCGAATGGTCCGGTGATTATGAATTTGGACATGATGAGGTGGGGGTCTACTTCGCTAATACGGTAGAGTTTAAAGGGATTGATGTTACCTTGACTCAGTATGAAGAAGTGAAGATAGAAGTCGAAAGTAATCAATTGGAAAATAATATTACTTTCGATGATTTTTCTATTGAATCAAAAGTTGAAAATGAAGCTGCATCAGCATCAATTAATATGGAAGATGGGCAAGTCGAAGGCAAAGCAACAGTCAAGGCGAAAGAAGAAAAGCATTGGAGTTGGTTAAAACCGAACGAAGATACCGAAAAACAACAGCCAGTCAAACACTATATTGTGAAGCGCTAAAATGAAAAAAATTTATTTTTTAATTTGTTTAACAGGAATTATGTTTATGAACACTGTGCTTGCTGACAATAATTACAAACAACCTCTATTCTCTCTTGAATTTAATATCTATGGTGCCGGTGCAGAAATCAGTCTCAATGATATTTCTGTCTATTATCACGATACACAGGGACAAACCTCATCACAAAAACCCATTCCCGAATCGATCATTGATGGTGAAAACATCCTGATGGTTAGAAGTTTTCCACTGGAAGAGGATGGTAATGAGTATCAGCAAGGGGCCTATATCGAAGCGATAATTTCTGTTCGGGAAAAAGATGCGCCGCTAAATGATAACA
>CALZMY010000192.1 GCA_945788675.1 uncultured Gammaproteobacteria bacterium
CTGTGGCAATTGATGCGCTGGCGAAAGGGATAATTGAGACCGAGTCGTTAATTGATGGGTGTTATCCCCTGACTGAATATCAATCCGCCTTCGCATTGACGAGTGAAAAGGGGGCTATGAAGGTGTTGTTGCAGCCGTGATGAGCGCAGCGCAGGGGGTGCCAATAAAACGCCTCATCATCAAGTGTAATTAAAGCAACAGACGCTATCCCATTGTGTTTTATTAGGTTATCAATCCAGTCCTCGCCGCTGTTTAAAAAATTGACCTGCCATACCGCTAGCGGTAAGCAATTTAAGATGACGTTTGAGTGTAAATTTTGTAGAGTCGCGTATCAGGGATGAGCATTAACGAAATGCCCAAAAGTGTGTGCGCGGAATTTTTTTACGAAATGTAGGTAGCGTCTTAAGTTGATTCTTTTAACAAACAATAAAGGGGGGTGAGTTATGAGTCAGCACGAGGAAGTTCAACCAATCGATAGCACCGCGGAAACAGTTTCAAACGATGAGGGGACAACCCAGAAAAAAAGTGACCTGGGGGCGCAGTGGCTCAGGCTGGTATATATGGTGCTTTTCTGGATTGCGCTGCGTATCAGCGAATTTGTAGTAGCGGTGACAATGTTGATGCAGTTTGTCTATCGTATTTCCCAGGGCGAGCATCAACCAAAACTGATGGCATTTGGTGATAGTCTGGCTCAATATGTTGCATCGATCGCAGCCTTTCAGACATATCAGACAGAGGAGAAGCCTTTTCCGATGGGGAGCTGGCCAGCACCTAAAAATCCAGTCATTAGCAGTTCTGATACGTCTGATGAAGCAAAGGCCTCTGCCTGATAGATAAACAGGAGGCGTGTTTCTGTTGAAATCAAAAAAGCCCTGATCGATTGGTCAGGGCTTTTTTTGTTTTCTTTCTATTGATTAACGCAGCGTGTTGATCGCAATCAGCGTTTATATCCTGTCAGCAACATAAATGGACTTGGCGGCGCCATCTGTTCCGACTTGATATCGACAAAGCCGACTGTGCGCATGATCTCTTCCATTTCAGTGGTGGAGTATGAGGAGCCGCCAACGGTATTGATGATCTGGTTAACACCGATCATTGCGGCAAGCTCCGGACCATTTTTTTCAGGGTTCAGTAGTTGTTCCTGAATCATGATGACGCCATCTGGGTTCATCGAGTCATAACATTTTTGCAGCAGTTTGGTGAGCTTCTCAGGCGATTCCTGATTGGTCATCGAGGAGAGCAGCATGGCATCGTTGCCACTCCCGAGACTGTCGCTGTTGTAGTCACCGGGGCGTAGTTCGACGCGATCCTGCATGCTGAACTGATCGACAATTTCCTGTGCAATCTGCAGGTTCTGGGCGCGATCCATGGCGACGGCATTGAGGCCATCATAGCGCTCGCAGAATTTAACCGCGAAGGTGGCAGGGCCACAGCCAACATCCATCAGCTGTTTTTTGCCACTGAGATCGACCATGCCTGTCAACACATCCGATTGTGACAATGCTCGGTTGTGCATCCCCATCATATAGTCACGGGTCTCCTGATCGGAATATTCCTGATGCATCAGTGCCGACGGTGTGCCACTCTTCACCGTGTTGTAAAGGCCACCCCACGCTTCATACCAGTTTTCGAACATGTAGACGATGCCGCCCTGATAAAACTTGCTGGAGGTCGTTAAAAAGGTCTGACTGAACTGATTGTTGCGGAAGGTGTCGCCATCGCGATCAAGAAAATCGATCGAGACGAGCGCGCTCAGCAGCGCGCCGAGACAGCGGCGATCGGCGCCTGTTGCTGCAGTTAATTCATCGAGGCTTTTTGCTCCGCCATCCAGCAGATTGAAAATATCGAGTCGATTGGCGGCATGCAGTGCACACGAGTGCCAGTAGCCGGAGGCAACCTGCATGACTTTCATTGGGTCCATGCCTTCAGGCAGGCTCCAGTTATCATTGCTTTCGTTTTTATCCCATGATTCAGACATTGAGTTTCTCTTAGAAAATTTGTTCACAAGAAGTATCGGTGATTAAAACAGAAATATGAATGATAGTGGGTAGTTTGTCCAGTCGCGGTCAGGTGTTTAAGATTCACCGATATGGGGATACTTTTCAGATGTCGGGGCTTAACAGCGCAACCACCACCGTTTTTACAAATAAAGTGACGCTAACCCCTTTTGTTACTTGAAATTAGTGGGCTAAATCCTGTATCTTACGCCGTCTAGAAGACGCGTAGCTCAGTTGGTTAGAGCACCACCTTGACATGGTGGGGGTCGTTGGTTCGAATCCAATCGCGTCTACCAGTTTTTGATGGCACTGTATTATCAGATGATATGCGGTGCTTTTTTATGGACAGCCGGACAGACCAGAGTCGTAAATGCCGACAATAACCCTTCCAGACGGTAGTCAACGCCAATTTGATCATGCGATCACTTTGATGGATGTTGCTGCCTCAATTGGTGCTGGTCTTGCCAGGGCAACCCTTGCAGGCAAGATTGGTGGCGAACTCGTTGATGCCTCATACCTGATAGAAAAAGATGCTAGCGTGACTATCATTACTGATCGTGATGAAGAAGGGCTGGAGATTATTCGCCATTCGACTGCCCATCTGCTGGCACATGCGGTTAAGTCGCTCTTTCCTGAAGCCCAGGTAACGATTGGCCCGGTGATAGAAGATGGCTTCTATTACGATTTTTCCTATGAGAAGCATTTTACCCCCGATGACCTGACTGCCATCGAAAAGAAGATGGCCGAACTCGCCGCCGAGGACATTCCGGTTATCCGCACTGAAATGGCACGTGAAGAGGCGATCGAGTTCTTTCATGGCATCGGCGAGATCTACAAAGCGAAAATAATCGAAGATATTCCTGCTAATGAGGTGTTGTCACTCTACAGACAGGGCGATTTTATCGACCTCTGTCGTGGTCCTCATGTGCCGACTACCGGCAAGCTTAAGGTCTTCAAGCTGATGAAGCTGGCGGGCGCCTATTGGCGAGGTGACTCAAAAAACGAGATGTTGCAGCGTATTTATGGCACTGCGTGGAAGGATAAAAAGGCGCTGAAGGGCTATCTGCACCGGCTTGAAGAGGCTGAGAAACGCGACCATCGCAAGATTGCCAGAAAGCTTGACCTCTACCATACGCAGGAAGAGGCCCCGGGAATGATCTTCTGGCACGACAACGGCTGGACAATCTACCGAGAAGTGGAGCAGTACATCCGTAATGTGCTGAAGCATAATAATTACACTGAAGTGCGTACGCCGCAGGTGGTGGATCGCAGTCTGTGGGAGAAGTCGGGTCACTGGGAGAAGTTCAGCGACGATATGTTCACCACCCATTCGGAGAATCGTGACTACGCGATCAAACCGATGAACTGCCCGTGTCATGTGCAGATCTATAATCAGGGGCTGAAGAGCTACCGTGATCTGCCGCTACGTATGGCGGAGTTTGGCTCCTGCCTGCGTAATGAGCCTTCTGGAACCCTGCATGGCCTGATGCGTCTGCGCAACTTTGTGCAGGACGATGCCCATATTTTCTGTACCGAGGCGCAGATTCAGGATGAGGTGTCGAGCTTTATAGACCTGCTATACCAGGTCTACGCTGATTTTGGTTTCAACGACATCATCATTAAGCTCTCAACCCGCCCGGAGAATCGCGTGGGTGACGATGCTGTGTGGGACAAAGCGGAGCATGCGCTGGAGCAGGCGCTCAATACCAAGGGGCTAGCGTGGGATCTACAGCCGGGCGAAGGGGCCTTTTATGGGCCGAAGATCGAATTTTCGCTGAAGGATTGCCTTGGGCGAGTGTGGCAATGTGGCACGATCCAGGTCGATTTCTCGATGCCGGGACGTCTGGAGGCCCAGTTTGTCGCCGAGGATGGCTCAAAACAGGTGCCTGTAATGCTGCATCGCGCGATCCTCGGTTCGCTGGAGCGTTTTATCGGGATTTTGATCGAAGAGCATGCCGGCTTGTTTCCGACCTGGCTCTCACCACAGCAGGTGGTGGTGCTCAATATCACCGATCGACAGGCTGAATATGTGGAAGATGTCACCAAAAGCTTGATGCAACATGGGATCAGGGCAAAATCAGACTTGAGAAACGAGAAGATAAGCTTTAAAATTCGCGAACATACACTGCAACGTGTACCATACCTGCTGGTAATAGGGGATCGCGAAGTCGATGGTAATCTCGTGGCCGTGCGCACGCGAAGTGGCGAAGATCTCGGAGGTATGCCCCTGGATGCCTTTATTGATCATATCAATGCCGATATCGCGAGCCACGGCCGTGTTGTTTTGGAGGAATAGGAAATCGCTGGAGAAAAAGATTTACGCTTAAATGATGAGATCAACGTGCCGGAAGTACGTTTGATTGATGCAGATGGCGAACAGGCAGGTGTTGTTGCAATAAATGATGCACTGCAGATGGCAGAGGACGCTGAACTTGATCTGGTAGAGATCGTTCCCAACGGTGAGCCGCCTGTCTGCAGGATCATGGATTTTGGTAAGCATCTGTTTGAATTGAGCAAAAAGAAGCACGCTGCGAAAAAGAAGCAGAAACAGATCCAGGTAAAAGAAGTAAAGTTTCGCCCAGGAACGGAAGAGGGGGATTATCAGGTAAAACTACGCAACCTGATACGTTTTCTAGATGCCGGGGATAAGGCGAAGGTCACGTTAAGATTTCGTGGCCGTGAAATGGCCCATCAGGAGATTGGCCGTAAGTTATTACAAAGGATTGAAACTGACCTGAAAGAACTTGGGACGGTGGAACAATTTC
>CALZMY010000193.1 GCA_945788675.1 uncultured Gammaproteobacteria bacterium
CCACCAAAGTTGACCGCATAGAGGCCGTTGTCGACCGATGCAATGATCTCTTCCGGCGCATGCTGACCCGGCAACATATAGGTGTTGGTCATGCGTGGCATCGGCAGGTGCGCATACGATTCGCGGCGCCCATTGCCGGTCGATGCGACCCCCATCAGGCGTGCATTGAGCTTGTCCTGCATATATCCCTTGAGCACACCCTTTTCGATCAACACTGTATTTTCGGACGGTACCCCTTCGTCATCAATATTCAACGAACCACGACGGTGTTCCAGGGTGCCGTCATCGACGACAGTACAGAGGTCGGAGCCGACACGCTCACCGACGCGTCCGGAGAAGGCCGATGTCCCTTTGCGATTGAAGTCACCTTCAAGGCCGTGACCGATCGCTTCGTGCAGCAACACCCCAGGCCAGCCTGAACCCAGCACCACCTGCATCGTGCCGGCCGGCGCCTCCTGCGCCTCCAGATTGACCAGCGCCTGGCGCACAGCCTCTTTTGCATAACCGAGACCACGCCCTTCATCAATAAAATACTGGTAATCACGGCGACATCCACCGCCGGAACTCCCCTGCTCACGGCGACCATCCTGTTCAACAATGACACTGACATTAAGTCGCACTAATGGGCGCACGTCCGCAGCATGGGTACCATCGGTTGCCGCTAACAACACCACATCGTAGCCACCCGCAAGCGAAGCAGTCACCTGCTTGACCCTTGGGTCGAGCTTGCGCGCCTCGCGATCGAGCGACTCCAGCAAGTCAATCTTGGACTGGTCGCCCAGACTACCCAATGGATCGGTCGGTAGATAGAGACTATGCCCTTCAGCACGCGACCACGCCTGCACCCGCTTGTCCTGCCCCTGGCGTGCAATGGCACGCGCCGCCATTGCAGCGTCCTGTAACGCCGGCAATGCAATCTCATCGGAATAGGCAAAACCACTCTTTTCACCACTCACCGCGCGTGCACCGACACCCTGTTCAACACTGTGCACGCCATCGGTTACAATGCCATCTTCCAGTGTCCATGATTCAAAGCGACTCGCCTGAAAATAGAGATCGGCATAATCAACATCATGGAACATGATGCTGGAAAGCACCTGTTCCAGGTCATTCATCTCCAATCCGCTCGGTGCCAGCATCAGCTGCTGAACGCTATCAATTGAGGAATCTATCGGAACATTCATCGCTTCACCTTATCCTGTTTATGTACCACTCGCTTTACCATTTACTTCATTTCACAAAAAAATTTGCGATGCGATATCGACGGGAAGCTCTGACGCGTCTGCGCAAGCTGCACCGGGTCAATCTCTGCACAGATAACACCCGAACCACTTGACAGTCGATCCAGTACGCCGCCCCACGGATCGACAATCATACTGTCGCCATAGGTCTCGCGGCCATTGACGTGATAACCACCTTGCGCAGCGGCGATCACATAACTGAGATTCTCAATCGCACGTGCACGCACCAGCGTCTCCCAGTGCGCGCGACCGGTGATTGCAGTAAATGCAGACGGCACCGCGATGATCTCTACCCCCTGCTCCAGCAAAGCACGAAAAAGCTCTGGGAAACGCAGGTCATAACAGATCGCCAGGCCAAGACGCCCAAAGGGGGTATCCACCACGACACTGTGATCACCTGCCGCAATGGTCTGCGATTCGGTATAACTCTCTCTGTTCTCTTCAAGCATCACATCAAAGAGGTGAATCTTATCGTAACGCGCCACCTGATTACCCTCGGCGTCGTACAATAGAGATGCCGCGTAGACCTTGTTGTCATCATCGGCAACTAGCGGGATCGTGCCACCCACAATCCACACGCCGTTCTCCTTTGCCTGTTGTGCAAGAAAGCTCTGAATCGGACCATCACCTTCTGCTTCGCGCAGCGGTACCTTATCTTCTTCTGTCATCCCCATAATGGCGAAATTTTCAGGCAACACAATCAGTTCAGCGCCATCTTCAACCGCGATCGCGATCAGTCGTTTCACTTCAATCAGATTGGCGCCAACATTGGGGCCAGAGGCCATTTGTATCGCTGCAATGCGACTCATAACGCCTCCCCATAAAACAGAGATTTAATCATTCGCAGTTGAATCATTTCGTAAAGACCACTGAAATGGTCTTCTTGTTTTTTATTATCCACTAACACAACACTCTTCCTTTTTCGCTTCTGAGGAAACCTGTTCATTGCTCTGCGTCACTATCAATCGTCGTGACAGCTTCACGCGTGACAACAGGGGCTTCCCACGGCCCTTTCACGCTGTATTTCACCTGCGTTACCTGATCAAGGTTTAGTAACTTCTGCGCCAACAATATCGCCGCGCCAATGCCCAGACTACCAACGACTGCACCCACCACTGGTAGCGATGATGCCACGTGAGGCTCTACAATCACATCCTGGTCGTAATCTTTTGTGGCCAGCCCCACCCGACCGCTCATCGTGATTGACGCCGACGGCCCAACAACACTGAAATTCGTGGTGGTCGCATCGCCATTATGGATCTCAAAATCACCTTCCATGCGATCAAAACTAAATCCCTTTTTAAACATATCACTAAAATCAAGTGTCAACCGGCGTGGCAACGCCTGCAAACTAATCAATCCAAAGACCCGGCCTGCCCCCGGCTCCACATCCAGCAACCGACCATCTTCGACTTTGAGGTGCATATTACCATTGAGATGCGCCATCGCGAAGGCTGTCGGCGGACCCGGCCAGCGGGCAATAATGCCGATATCACTCTTGCCGCCACGGATACTGTCAGCAATATCGTGCGTTGACAACAGGCCTCCAAGATCTTCACTCTGAATACTCATCTTAAATGCAGAATGCTGCTCGTTATTTGCTATCACCCAATCACCGCTGATCTGTGCACTCATCAACCGCGATGAAAGCTGCAGGTGATTCACATGCAAACCGGCCCGATTTTTTATAGCCAACAACTTCAGACGACCAAACGGCTGCCCCGCATAGCTAAAATAACGACTGTTAATATTCATTGCGGGAAAATTTTGTGGGTTCATCCTGGCATCGCCCACTTTATCATCGATATCACCTGCCTCCTCATCACCTGTTGCCGGGGGCAAAATGAGATAATCCAGCACCATGACCAGTGAATCCCTGTCAAAGTCTATCGGTATTTTCAGCGCACCGCCCATCAGGTGATTACTGATCTGCCCCTGCCAAACACCCGCTGCCTGCGCCAGCTCAAGTGAGGTATAGTGAAACTCATAGCCAAATGCCGACGCCTGCTCTATTTCCAGACTGAGCTGTGCGATCTCTACTGGCGCAGCCTCGTTACCCTTATCGGCACCCCCGCCTGCCGCTTCAAAGAGCGGCATCCACTCCTCCAGCGTAAGGCGTTCAAGCTTCCCATCCACGTTGATCAACGCCTTTTCCGGCAGTGCCGGCATCCCACCTCCGAGGGTA
>CALZMY010000194.1 GCA_945788675.1 uncultured Gammaproteobacteria bacterium
CCCTTTAGCACGCTTGATACCGTCTCGCTCAGCGCCCTCGCCTATGGCCAGACGGTACTGGCACGTGCCGCGATGGTATCCGGCATCGAATGGAACGGACAAGAGGCCCACTCAGCCATCTATGATGCCGAGCGCACCGCCGAACTTTTTTGTGGCATCGTCAACCAGTGGGACGCCAATATCGGCACACCAACAGCAATGCCACCCGATAATGCCGACGCTACTGATTAACTTAAGGAAAACGCCACGAAGCTAAAAAAGCAGGGCGAAACCAGGTAATCTTTTGAACCTGGCTGGCCCCAATAAAAAAGGCGCTGTGTCTCCACAACGCCTTTTTAGTCACTGAAAGTAAGCGAAATTACCCCTTACCTGCCACCTCTACCATTTTGGCCAGCTCACCGCGCTGGTAAAGCTCCATCACGATGTCACAACCACCGACCAGTTCACCGTCTATATAGAGCTGTGGAAAGGTCGGCCAGTTGGAGTAACTGGGTAGGTTCTGACGAATCTCCGGGTCAGCCAGAACATTGATAGGTGTGAATTCAGCCCCACAGGCACCCAGTGCCTGCACCACATGGCTTGAAAAGCCACACTGCGGGAACTGCGGGGTTCCCTTCATATAAAGCACAATCGGTGCGCCTTCAATCTGCTGCTTAATTCGATCCATTACATCCATTATTTATTCAACCTCATGCCTGCTGCTTGTATCTAAAGATGGGGCATTCTAACCCCAATTCAAGTATATAAAAATACGACATTCGTTATTGATATAGGCATCCACTATCATTTTCAATCTTGCTCACGACGCTTTTAGAGAAAAAATGACGAAATCCAGTCCTTTAGCCTTCTTATAACAGGCTCATTTTCACACCTTGCAAGTCGCAGATTTTTTTAACGTAAAGCATTTAAGGAACCTCTGACCCACTCTATTACGCTCTACAACGGCCATTATGCTTCAGTTGTAATCGTCAGCTCGCTCATATATCGGCATTCAAATGCTGACCAGGCAAGCATAAAATTACGGCACTTTCTTCACTACAACACGAAGACGGCGACAAGTTTCTTCCTCTCGATCGAGTCCCGCTCTCTATTCACATAAACTTCCATACAGTGCGGCAGATGCCATGTTGTACTAATCCAGGAAGCGTGTTAGAAATCTATTATGGAGCTCAGAAAACGTGACCAGAGAAGCTAAAGGAAAAAAACATTCATGAGCGAACATACCGACCCATTATATATCGCCTTACTCAGTATTCACGGTTTAATCCGTGGCAGCAACCTGGAACTCGGACGTGATGCCGATACTGGAGGTCAGACGCTCTATGTACTCGAGCTTGCCCAGGCGTTAGCGCGCCATCCACAAGTTGCACGCGTGGATCTGATCACACGACGTGTTGTCGATAACGCAGTTGCGAATGACTACGCCAAACCTGTCGAAACGCTAGCCGATAATTTACATATTGTGCGCATAGATGCCGGAGCCGATGAATATATTGCCAAAGAACAACTGTGGGATTACCTGGATGGTTTTGCCGATAACGTCGTTAACTTTTTTCATGACAGCGGGGCGATACCCGACATCCTTCACAGCCATTATGCCGATGCGGGTTACGTGGCTTCAAGTCTAGCCAATCAGCTGGGGGTACCGTTGATTCATACCGGTCATTCTCTGGGGCGGGTAAAACGACGACGCCTACTGGCCAGCGGGCTTTCCACTCAGGAAGTGGAAGAACGCTATAATATGATACGCCGCATTGAGGCTGAAGAAATCACCCTGGCGACTGCGGAACGCGTGATCACCAGCACCACACAGGAGATTGAGGAACAGTATGAACTCTACGACCATTACCAGCCTGAACAGATGCGTGTATTGCCTCCCGGTACTGACCTGGGCCAATTCACACCACCTACTGGCGAAGAACTGGCATCACCACTCTTTGATGAAATTGTCAGCCATCTGAAAGAACCCAATAAACCGATTATTCTGGCGCTGTCACGGCCGGACAAACGCAAAAACATCGTGGCGCTGATAGAGGCCTACGGGCAATCATCCAGATTACAGGCACTGGCCAATCTGGTGATTGTCGCCGGTAATCGAGATGACATCAATGATCTCGATGAAGGTGCACAAGAGGTATTTCATGAATTACTGTTGGCAATCGATCGTTACGATATCTATAGTAAAGTTTCGATGCCCAAGCATCATCGTCGTGAACAGGTATCACTAATATATCGCATTACAGCGGCGTCAGGGGGTGTCTTTATCAATCCTGCGCTGACCGAACCTTTTGGGCTGACGTTGATTGAAGCGGCCGCTTCCGGCCTGCCAATCGTCGCCACAGAAGATGGCGGACCACAGGATATTATTGGCAACTGTCAAAATGGTTTCTTAATCGACCCACTGCAAACAAACACCATCAGTGATGCCCTGTTAAAGCTACTGCATGATAAAAACCTCTGGCAGCAGTGTGTCGAGCTAGGATTAAAAGGTGTGCGTGATCATTATTCATGGGACGCGCATGCGGAGAATTATCTCTCTTTAGTGCGGCCTATCGCCGAACGCTCCGAGGTACTGGTGCGCAAACCGATTCATCGCCGTAAAGAGCTCTATCGTGACCGGGCGATCATCAGTGATCTGGATCAAAACCTGATAGGTGACGAAAAATCACTCCGTCAGCTTATCGAAGTCTTGCGTCAACATCGCAAGAGTAGCAAATTTGCCATTGCCACCGGCCGCCGTTTTGATTCAGCCTTAAGAATAATGAGGCAATACAATATTCCGGAGCCTGATATTCTGATCACCAGTGGTGGAACCGAAATTTATTATGCGCCAAAATTTTCTGCTGACATTGCCTGGAGTAAACACATTGATTACGACTGGTCTCCCCATAAAGTGAAACCGATATTGGCCGAATTGCCCGGTTTAAAGCTCCAGCCACGATCAGAACAGAGCCGCTTCAAGATTAGCTATTACATTGACCCTGATATTGCCCCTGATATTGAAGAAATCAATAGTCTGTTGCATCAGAATGAGCAATCGCTGCATCTGAATTTCGCCTTTGGTCAGTATCTGGATGTAATGCCTCAACGTGCCTCTAAAGGCCTTGCTTTACGTTATATTGCAGACCGCTGGCAAATCCCTCTGGAACGTATTTTTGTTGCCGGGGGCTCAGGCGCAGATGAAGACATGATGCGTGGCAATACGCTAGCTGCAGTAGTCGCCAACCGCCATCATGAAGAGCTATCTCAACTGGTGGATATCGAGCGTATATATTTCGCCAACCAGCCCTTTGCTGAAGGGATACTTGAAGCCCTGGCTTACTATGATTTTTTTAATGAATGCAAAGACCCCAAAGAGCGAGCACTCACCCATGAGTGAGACAAGACTATTACTGTGTACAGACATGGATAGAACGCTCATCCCCAATGGCTTGCAAGCAGAACACCCACAGGCGCGCCGATGGTTTTCTGAATTTTGTAGTCTGCCTCAGGTAACACTCGTTTATGTTACTGGCCGCCATCAGAACCTGGTTAAAGAGGCGATAAAGCACTACAGTCTGCCCTCGCCAGATTATGCCATCACCGACGTTGGCACCAGAATTTTTCGCACCAATAATCAACAGTGGCAGCCGCTACAGGCCTGGGAAGAAGAGATCGATAAAGACTGGCATGGCAAAAGTCATAGCCAGTTAAAAAAACTATTTGCTGATATATCTGAACTTCAACTACAGGAAACAAGCAAACAAAACAGTCATAAGCTGAGCTATTACGTCGCACTACATGTAAAGCAGGAAGATCTATTATTGCAGATGGCACAGCGCCTGGAAGCGTATGGTACGCAGGCCAGTCTGGTGTGGAGTGTGGATGAGCCGAAAGGCATTGGCCTGCTGGACATATTACCACGCAATGCAACCAAGCTGCACGCGATCGATTTTCTTCGCCAGCAATTAAATTATTCACTGGACGAAGTAATCTTTGCCGGTGATAGCGGAAACGATCTGCCTGTACTGGGCAGTGCCATCCCTGCGGTGCTGGTAGCCAACGCGGCAAATGATGTCAAAAAGGCCGCGCAAGGTCTATCGCAAAAGAATAGCACCCAGCAGTCACTCTATCTTTCCACGGGTAAAAACACCCATATGAACGGTAATTATTCCGCCGGCATATTGGAGGGCATCGCTTATTTTTCACCTGTTTTTCGTCAACAGCTAAAACAGATGGGGGTATGTTGTGAACAATAAACATCAGCCTGTTATTTTTGGCGAAGTGCTTTTTGATTGTTTTCCCGGCGGTGAGCAGGTGCTGGGTGGCGCGCCGTTTAATGTTGCGTGGCATCTACAGGCCTTTGGCGACCAACCCCAACTTATCTCCAGGGTGGGCGATGACGCGCTTGGAAACGAAATCATTAATGCTATGCAACAGTGGGGACTGGATACCTCATCGGTTCAGATTGACCACCAGCATCAGACGGGGCGTGTCGATATCGAACTGATCGATGACGAACCTCATTACACCATTACCCCCGACTGTGCCTATGATTTTATTGATGCTGCGGCGATTAACCATTCAGATGCCGGCGGCATCCTCTATCACGGCAGTCTAGCGCTACGCAACACCACCACGAGAAAGGCATTTGAAAAACTCGCCACTAATCCAGACTTATCGATATTTCTGGATGTCAATTTACGAGCCCCATGGTATAAGCCTGAAGAACTAATAAACTGGCTGACACAGGCTCGTTGGGCAAAACTTAACCAGCACGAGCTACACCAATTAGGTTTTGCCAGCGGCGACATGCAACAGGATATGGCTCAGTGCCAGGACAAGCACGCCCTTGAGCTATTGATCGTAACGCGTGGCGAGGCAGGCGCCATTGTGCGTAACCAGGATGGAGAACTGCATAGTGTGACTCCGCCAGTCTCGCAACAGTTTGTTGATACCGTTGGCGCAGGCGATGCCTTTACAGCTGTCTTTCTGCATGGATTAATCTCAAACTGGCCGTTAACCAGAACACTGGATGCTGCTCAGCAGTTTGCCAGTGCGGTGGTAGGACTACGTGGTGCTACCTCTAATAATCCTGAGTTTTACCGTGCTTTTAAACTGTAATACTGGATAATAGCTTTTTAAAACATAAAGGTATTGTATGTACGAACAAGTTTCACATTCATTACTGAATGACATCCTCAACAATCTAGAAACAGCGATTAGTAACGAGGATCTGCGTCATTTCTATACTCGTCTGGGAGCCAATTTCTACGCGATACATTCACTTTTTGAACGTCTCTATGGCGATAGAGATGACTTCGAAGCGCAGGCCTTGCGTCTTGTGGAGGCCATGGCGCGTCAATACATTGAGCGTCCAACTGAATTAAAGCAGCTCGATATTGAGCGTGAAAAAGATTACAACTGGTTTCTCAACCAGAAATGGGTCGGGATGGCACTCTATAGTAATGGCTTTGCAGGCAACCTTAAAGGTGTCCGGCAAAGACTTGGTTATTTTCAGGAGTTAGGCGTCAATCTCGCCCACATTATGCCAATCATGCATTGCCCGGAGGGACATAGCGACGGTGGCTATGCTGTGAATGA
>CALZMY010000195.1 GCA_945788675.1 uncultured Gammaproteobacteria bacterium
CGTGTGTAGCATCGAAGCGTTTATTATCGAGCGCATTAAGATCGACGCTGACTTCACTCTGTTTGCCTGCGTATACCGTAACGTTTTCGATACGCGTGCTATTTGCATGGGTGGTACCTGTGAGCATAAGTACGGCGATGCAGGCAGAGAATAATCGAGTCTGTTTAAAAGGGGCTGTTATTGTATGGGGCATTAAACTGGTCATGGGGCTGGCGATTGGCTCAGGATGTCAGCAAAAAATTATGGGCAGGGATTGGGGTAGCGTTGATGGATCGCTTCGATCCCCGCAATGACGTCATCATCCAGGACAAGATTGATGCTGTCGAGATTGGTCTGTAGTTGTGCCATGGTCGTTGCACCAATGATGGTGCTGGAAATAAATGGGCGTGAATGCAGATAGGCGAGTGCCATCTGTGCTGGGTCGAGTCCATGTTGCTGTGACAGGGAAACATATTCGGTAATCGCAAGTTGAGCAACGTCACTGCTGTAACGTGAAAAACGAGCGTAACGTGTGAGGCGGCCAGCGGCTGGCTTTGCGCCATTAAGGTACTTGCCACTGAGCGTGCCGAAGGCAAGTGGTGAATAGGCGAGCAGGCCGAGTTGTTCGCGGTGAGCAATCTCGGCAAGGCCTACTTCAAAAGTGCGGTTCAACAGATTGTACGGATTCTGGATCGAGACCGCACGCGGCAGCCCTTTGATTTGGGCAAGCTGTATAAAGCGCATCGCCCCCCACGGGGTCTCATTTGAGATGCCGATGTGGCGTACTTTACCTGTCTTAACGAGATCCGCCAGCACCTGCAGTGATTCCTCGATGGGAACGCTGTCATCGTTATCAGGATAGCGGTAACCGAGCTGGCCGAAATAGTTGGTTTTACGATCTGGCCAGTGGAGTTGGTAGAGATCGACATAGTCTGTCTGCAAACGATCGAGGCTGGCATCAAGGGCGGCCGTGATGTTTTTATGATCGAGCCGCATATCGCCATCGCGCACATAAGTGAGGTCGTCAGAGCGACTCATCACCTTGGTGGCGAGCACTACTTTGTCTCGATTGTTGCGGGCCTTGAGCCAGCTGCCGATGCAACGTTCGGTTTCACCATAGGTGCTGGCCATTGGCGGTACCGGGTACATCTCGGCGGTGTCGATGAAATTGACGCCGAAGTCGAGCGCCGCATCGAGTTGTGTGTGCGCCTCGGCCTCGCTGTTTTGCTCCCCCCAGGTCATGGTACCGAGGCAGATGCGACTGACCTTGATATCATTGCGTCCCAGGGTTGTTATTGGCATGACCATTTGGTAAATGCGACTGGCGTGTGTCCGTAATGGTGGCTAGAGTTTTGACAATACGTTTTCAGCCGAAACCAGCGTTCGCTTAATATCGCGGTGGCCGTGTGCCGCCGAGACAAAGCCCGCTTCATAGGCCGATGGCGCGAGGTAGATACCATCCTCCAGCATCGCATGGAAGAATTTCTTGAAGCGTTCCACATCACACTCAGTGACCTGTTTGAAGTTGGTGACTGTCTCTTCTTCAGTAAAGAAGAAGCCGAACATGCCACCGACTGTGTTGGCGCTCATCGGAATGTTGAAGGCCTTGGCACGTGTCAGCATACCTTCAACCAGGTGCTCGGTATTGGAAGTCAGTTCATCATAAAATCCGGGTTTTTCGATCTCGCTCAGCGTTGCAAAACCCGCCGCCATCGCGATAGGGTTGCCGGAAAGGGTGCCGGCCTGATAGACCGGGCCGAGTGGCGCGAGCTGCTCCATGATATCACGTTTGCCACCAAAGGCACCGACTGCGAGACCACCACCGATGACCTTGCCGAGTGTGGTCATGTCCGGAGTGACGCCGTAGTGCTGTTGTGCACCACCAAGGGCGACACGAAAGCCTGTCATCACCTCATCGAAGATCAGCACGGTGCCGTATTTGTCGCATACCTCGCGTAACCCTTCGAGGAAACCGGGCACGGGTGGGATGCAGTTCATGTTACCGGCGACGGGTTCAACAATGATACAGGCGACCTGATCACCTATCTGGGCAAAAGATTCGCGCACCTGTTCGATGTTGTTGAAATCAAGCGTGACGGTGTGTTCGGCCAGCACTGCCGGTACGCCGGGTGACGTGGGGACGCCGAGGGTCAGTGCGCCGGAACCGGCCTTGACTAATAAGGAGTCAGAATGGCCGTGGTAACACCCTTCAAATTTAACGATTTTATCGCGCCCGGTGAAGCCGCGTGCCAGACGGATCGCGCTCATCGTCGCCTCGGTACCGGAGCTGACCATGCGTACCATCTCGATCGACGGTACCAGTTCGCACACTTTGTCAGCCATGATGGTTTCGATCACGGTCGGGGCGCCAAAGCCCAGGCTGTTGTCAACGGCATCTTTAACCGCTCTGGTTACGGCAGGATGGGCGTGGCCAAGGATCATTGGGCCCCACGAGGCGACATAGTCGACATATTTATTGTCGTCTTCGTCAAAGACATAAGGGCCTTCGCCCCGTTTTAGAAAGAGCGGTTCGCCACCGACACCATTGAAGGCACGTACTGGCGAGTTAACACCGCCCGGGATATGTTTTTTGGCTTGAATAAAAAGGTCGTGTGATCGTGTCATCGCTGTTTCCTTCGATATTGTCTGTTACGCTGTTTGAGCGCCTGTCTATTTAAAAAGTTGTGCGTACTGCTGCGCCGCCACGCGGATGTCTGATTGTGCAAACACGCCGTTGATCGCGGCCAGCATGTTAGCCCCCGCATCAATCAACACACGGCCGTTACTGGGGGTGATGCCACCAATCGCGACGAGCGGTATTGTTAGTTGTTCCTTCGCCTGGCGCAGTAACGCCGGTTTCGCCTCAATCGCCAGCGGTTTGGTAGTGGATGCGAAAAAGCGCCCAAAGGCGACGTAGTCCGCGCCTTCCTGTTGCGCCGCGATCGCTAAATGGATGGAATTGTAACAGGAGGTGCCGATGATTGCCTGCCCCCCCATTTGCGCGCGTGCTGTTTGTAGATCCATGTCATCACGCCCAAGATGGACGCCGTCGGCCCCGATGGCAACGGCCAGCGCGACATCATCGTTGATAATCAGTGGCACTGAGTGGTCGCGGCAGCAGTCGAGCAGGGCGCGTGCCTGTTGATCGCGTTGAGTGGTTGGAAGGCGTTTGTGACGATATTGAATGATGCGCGCACCGCCACGGATCGCGGCCGTTACTTGATCACACAACGCCGCTGGGCTTAGTTGGGCCACCTCATGTGTGATCGCGTAAAGGCCGTGATAGCAGTTGGTCATGCCTCTTTGTCTTCGTCGTCATCTGCGTCTCCATTTTCTTCAGCCTCATCGCGAGCCCAGAAGAAGCGGTTGGGCAGGTGTTGACCCATGCCGAGACGATAACCTGAGCGCAGTGATTCCCAGGTATATTCCTGAGCTTCATGGACCGCTGAGAGGGGGGCCAAGCCCTGCGCGAGCAGGCCAGCGATGGCCGATGCGAGGGTGCAGCCGGAGCCGTGGTAGCTATCGGGCAGTCGATCCCAGGTGAATGACTCCAGCTGACGACGGTTACCATAGAGGGTATTGGTGACATGGGTGGTGGCCTCGTGGGTGCCGGTGACCAGCACATACTCGCAGCCCATCTCCAGCAGTTCCTGGGCGCAGGCCTCCAGCGAGTCGGCTTCCTGGGCGAGGATGCGTGCTTCGATGCTGTTGGGGGTCAGAATGGTAGTCTGGGGTAACAGCAGCGTGATGATGGCATCAATCATCTCTTCATCGGCGATCTCGCTGCCGCCGCCCGCGACAAGCACGGGATCAAGTACAACCGGGATGTCGGCATAGTCGCTTAGAATGCTATGCACGGCCTCGATGACATCGACACTGCCCAGCATGCCGATTTTGAAGACCGCAATGGGCATGTCCTCAAGTACCGCGCGAGCCTGCTGAACCAGCAGGCTGGCATCGATCGGCACATAACCCTGAATATCCTGCGTGTCCTGAATGGTCAGTGAGGTGATCACGGGCGCCGTATGGCAGCCCATGCTGGCAAGGGCCTCGATATCGGCCTGTATCCCTGCGCCACCGGTGGGGTCATTGCCAGAGAATGTCATCACGGCTGGAAAAAGTTGTTTTGGGGGCATCAGGGGTACCTTGCGGCTAATGATTGTTTTTACGGCTAAATATATATTAGCACCAAAAATGGTGAGAGGGTGCGGACGGTGTGTGGTGAGCTATTATTTGTGTATGGGAAATAATCGACAGGCGAAAAAAAAGCCAGTCATAAAGACTGGCCTTCTTACTTCAATTACCAGGCTAAATTACAGGGCCAGGATGAAGTCTACCAGTGTATCGATGTCAGCATCGGCTACACGTGGTGAGTATGGAGGCATTGGAACGCCACCGGTAACGTCATTCCAGTTACCTTTACCGCCTTTTTTAACTTTAGCGACTAGTGCAGCTTTTGCACCTCCATCGCCTTTATATTTGGCAGCAACATCTTTCCAGGCTGGACCAACAACTTTCTTTTCAACACTGTGACATGCCAGGCAACCACTCTTCTTAGCAAGATCCAGGTCAGCAAAAGCCTGACTTGAGCCCAGCATCAAGAGAGCAGCGGCAGGAACGCTTAACCAACGTGCTTTCATACTTTTCTCCTCATTCAAGGGTATTTAATGGATAAAACAGTTACAGATTTTCCCCTCTGAAAACCTGTAACACCCCCCGGTATATGAATTTCTCTCTACCAGAAACCCATAAAATAGGGGACGAAGCAATCGTCTCACGCGTGGTGAGTATTACCAGCGATCTTTTATGCCATGGTCGATTGCGGGTGTCAAGTTTGAGTCAGCAAAGGTTAACCAGGCGTTAGTTGAAAAAGCTGGAATTGTGATGGATCTCTCAATTTGAGTCGAAAAATAACTTTTTAACGTCTAAATAATGGCGTCATCACCTTTCAAGTCACAACAGATCTTGAAATGTTGTTGAATAGTGGCTTTAATAATCATCGAGAATATCGATTATATCGTTCGATTATTCTAACAATTTTCGTGTGGTTAAATATCGATTGTGTATGTGGGGGTTGATTTGACAATTATTGATTTGATGACACACCAATTTCCATATAACAGGCTATGATGTTGAATCCATATCACCTTGGGGGAGGGAGATGAGGATGTTAGTCAAGCTGGGAGCTGGTTTAGTACCTATGGTGAAGCATTCGTGTGCTGTGATGCTTGTGATCTTGTTGTTAGCGCCACTGCATGTGAATGGTAAGACATTCCAGAGTGAAACCGAGGGGTGCCAGAGCTGTCACACAGAAATGAGCCACCCAGTGGTAAAGCGGGCGACACTGGAGGGGTGTGTCAGTTGTCACGCCGGAAATGAGGTGCGTGAAGGGGTGAACCGGCACCACTCAGAAGCTGCTGTCACGATGATATTAGAAGAGGGGCTGTTCGCTCCCGGTATGCACCTGCCAATCACCTATGAAGAGACGCGAATCGGCGAGCAGCCGAATGAGATGGTATTGATTCCCGCCGGTGAATTTACCATGGGCTCAAACGGTCGGCTACCCGATGAAGGACCCGCGCATCAGGTAATCCTGAGCGATTATTTTCTGGATCGATATGAAGTGACCAATTTGCAGTACAAACAGTTTATCGATGCGACCAGTCGAAAATCGCCACGTCACTATGAAAACAGAACATTTCCTGAAGGTTACGCAGATCACCCCGTTGTTTATGTCAGCTGGTACGACGCAGAAGCGTATTGCGACTGGGCAGGTAAGCGTCTGCCAACAGGTGAAGAGTGGGAAAAAGGGGCACGCGGCAGCGATGCCAGGATCTATCCATGGGGAAATAAATTCGATATTACCAGGGCCAATATGCCGCAGCGCTGGAATACATTACAACAGGATGGCAGTACCACCCCAGTAGGCGCCTTTGAACAGGGGATGAGCCCTTATGGAATATATGATATGTCTGGCAATGTGTGGGAGTGGACGTCCTCATGGTATGAGGCATACCCTGGTAACAACAAACCGACCGAGAATTATGGCGAGATCTATAAAACGTTAAAGGGCGGTTCGTGGTGGAATTGCAGTTTTTATAAATGTGGTGCGTCGGCACCGGCATTCAATCGTTCATTTTTTTTACGCACAACACGTAACAAAAGCTTTGGGTTTCGTTGTGCAAAAGATTCAGGGGAAGAGGTATGAAGCAATACAGATACGTTTTATTGATCAGTGCATGCCTTGGGTTTAGTGGTGCTGCATTGGCTGATGCCACAGGTAAGGCGCAGGCGGCAAGTATCGACAGAGATATGAAGCTGGTCCCGGCCGGTGAATTTATTATGGGTAGTAACAAAGTTGAAAAGAAAAATAGCGCAGGCGAGTTTGGTAATGCCAAGCCGTGGTACCTTGATGAGCATCCTGAGCATCATAAGTTTCTGGGTGATTTTTATATCGACGAACACGAAGTCACTAATGGTCAGTTTCGGCAGTTTGTGAGCCAGGGTAAATATACGCCGCCACAATATTGGGTCACCAACGGCTATATATTAAGTCTACGCCGCGATAAGGTTGAAGCCGTATCTGTCGAAAAATTACGACGTCTCGCTGTAAAAGTATTTCGGCTTGATATAGATACACGCAAAATGACCAAGCCGGAATTATTAGATGTGATCGATAAACGCCTCGCCTATATGGACTGGTTACCAGTGGTGTATGTTAACTGGCACGACGCTCAGGCTTATTGTGAATGGCGTGGTAAACGACTGCCGACTGAGGCGGAGTGGGAAAAATCAATCCGCGGCAAAGAGGGACTTGAATTTGCCTGGGGTAACAAATGGGCGTATGGGCAGAGTAATACGGGTGAGGAACTATGGGATGATGGCGTTGCGCCAGTAGGTTCATATCAAGGTGATGTTTCTCCGTATGGCGTGCTAGATATGAGTGGGAATGTCTCGGAATGGACAGCAGACTGGTATCAACCCTATTCGGGATCAGATTATTCCAGTAAGGATTTTGGTGAACATTTCAAAGTGGTAAAGGGTGCCGCATGGGGTGGTGAAGGGCACTACGCATTGAAGTTGTTTCAACGCGGCGCGTACCGCTTTAACCTCAGGCCTGAATCACAGCATGAAGACCTTGGTTTTCGTTGTGCGATGGATGTGAAGGTAGCTGAAGCAAAGTAATCCGAGATATTGCGTTCACGACAGATGAGTAGCGGTAAACTATTTTCATTATTCTGAGAGGGGTATGCTATCTCCTTTTGCCTTAAATATGGTTTAAATTTGTCATAATCTGCCACTATGAATGAGCTAGCGTCCATCCCACCCAACCCCCGCATCGGACTCGCCCTCGGCAGCGGTTCGGCGCGAGGCTGGGCGCATATCGGCGTCTTGCAGGCGTTGGCAGAGCTGGGAATTTGCCCCGGTGTTATCGCCGGTAGTTCCATCGGTGCGCTGGTCGGTGCGGCCTATTCCTGTGGCTGTCTCGATTCATTGGCGCAGGGGGTGCAGCGCCTCACCTGGCGTGAAATCATTAGCTATCTTGACCCCTCGCTGACCGGCGGTGGCCTGATTCAAGGTGAAAAACTGTTTAAGTTTATCCGCGCTCACGCGCCGGCTGCGACGATTGAAGACTTACAGATAAAGTTTGGTGCCGTCGCCACGGAGCTGGATAGTGGCCGAGAGGTGTGGTTTCAGCACGGGCCGTTGCTGGAGGCGGTGCGGGCTTCAATCAGTCTGCCAGGGTTGTTCGCACCCATTGAACTGGAGGGTCGATGGCTGGTGGATGGTGGCTTGACCAATCCGGTGCCCGTGTCGTTGTGTCGCGCGCTGGGGGCGGAGCAGGTGATTGCGGTAGATCTCAATAGTGATATTGTTGGACGCCATGCGCGACAGCGAGGGCGCGGCGTATCGAATAGTGATGAGCCGTTGACGGAAGCGCCTGATCTCTGGCAGCGGGTATCAACACCGTTGAAGAATTCGCTGCAGGCCCCCAAAGAGCTGCTGATGTCACGATTATTTGGCGAGGGGCGCGCGCCGGGGATCTTAGATGTCATGGCCAGTTCCATCAATATAGTGCAGGATCAGATAACACGCAGCCGTATGGAGGCTGATCCGCCGCAGGTATTACTATTACCCCAGTTAGCGAACCTGGGGCTGATGGAGTATGACCAGGCTGCTGTGGCCATCGCCGAAGGTCGGGAAGCGGTGATGCGCAGGCGTGACGCATTGCTGCAATTAGATGGGGTGTGAACGGCAGTAGAAGGGGTGAGTTGTTGAATAGTCATCTGCACTCGTTCGCACCTGGCCGTAGGGAATGTAGATAGCATCTATTTACCACAAGTAAGTGGTTTTAGCTTTTATGCGGCGATACCTGAATGTCATCATGAATACAAAACAGGCAGCGCTTATTGCGTTTGTACTTCTAATGGCTCGTTACCCGTTACTCAATAAAATTATCTAGGGAACCTCTGATTAATTACGTCATGTGTCAGGCGACCGTAGAAAGTGCATCCAAAGATATTTCACCCTTGCGGTACGAGCGAAGCGTGACGGAGACCACCGGGAATACCTTTAGGTACTGGAAGTCCAAATCCTTTAGAGCGGCAATCTTAGCACTATAAGATTC
>CALZMY010000196.1 GCA_945788675.1 uncultured Gammaproteobacteria bacterium
ATAACTCTGGCAATCACGTATTTCATGGCAGCAGATCACACTTTTTTGCATCCAGCAGGCACTGCAGTTCCGGGGGCAGCCCGCGTTTGATCAGCCATCGATCCTCGATACGGGAGACAACGGGCAACAATATAAAGATACTAAAATAGATAAAAGTCGCGACCTGTCCGACCACGGTGATGGTGTCCCCAGGGGGTTGTGCGCCAACGTAACCCAGGACGACAACATCGATAATAAAAATATAGAACATCAGGCGGAAAAATGGGCGGTAGCGCGCGCCGCCAGGAAAGCGCGAACGATCAAGATAGGGCATCGCACCATAAACCAGGATAGAGAGCAGCATCGCAATCACGCCGCCGAAAAAATCAGGGATGGCGCGCAGGATGGCGTAAAATGGCAGGAAATACCACTCCGGCACAATATGCGATGGTGTCACCATTGGGTCCGCCGGGATATGATTTTCCGCCTCAATAAAGAGATAGGGATAAAAGAAAAGTACCACGCAGAACAGGATAAAGAACACCGCCATGCCAAACAGATCCTTCACCGTGTAATAGGGGTGAAACGGGATGTTATGCTTGTCGGCCAGATTGAAGCCAGACGGATTGCTGCTTTTAACCGTATGCAGGGCGATCAGGTGAATGATGACAAAACCGGTGATCAGAAAAGGCACCAAGTAGTGCAGTGCGAAAAAGCGCGTCAGCGTCGCATCACCCACCGAGAAATCCCCTCGTAACCAGATCACCACCTGATCGCCAATAAACGGCGTGGCGCGGAACAGATTGGTGATCACCTGCGCACCCCAGTACGACATCTGCCCCCATGGCAGCAGATAGCCCATAAAGGCGGCCGCCATGATCAGCAACAACAACAGCTGGCCGCTCCACCACATCAACTCCCGCGGCGCGCGGTAAGAGCCGTAGTAGAGCGTGCGCGCCATGTGCAGATAGATGATGACGAAAAAGGCCGACGCCCCGGTGGAATGGAGGAAGCGAATCAGCCAGCCATAATTGACCTCGCGCATGATGTACTGCACCGATTCGAACGCGAGGCCGGCATCCGCCTTGTAATGCATCGCGAGAAAGATACCGGTGAGTATCTGCAACACCAGGATAAAACCGGCGAGAAAACCAAAGCCCCACCAGTAGGTGAGATTACGTGGCGTCGGATAACTGGTGAGATTATCCTTAACGAATGAAGAGAGCGGAAAGCGTTCATCGATCCATGCAATAATCCTGTTTTTCATCGCACTCACGCTTCCCCGATGACGATGGCGTCGTCATCGTCAAAACGGTAATCCGGCACCATCAGGTTAGTCGGTGCCGGTCCTTTGAGCACACGGCCTGAATTATCAAATTCACTGCCGTGACAGGGGCACGACCAGCCATCACTGTGCCGCACCGGGACACAGCCCAGGTGGGTGCACAGGCCGACGACCACCAGCCAGTCAGGCTTTTGCACGCGTAGCTCATCCGACTGTGGGTCCTTGTTGCTACCCTCAGAGCGCATCATCCGCTCAGCCTGCTCATCGGTACGGTGCAGAACGAATACCGGCTTGCCCCGCCACGCGACTGTTTTCATCTCGCCCGGCGCGATATTGCCCAGCTTGATGGTGCTCGTCCCTTTTTCCAGGATGTCGGCAGCCGGATACATACTGCGCACAAAAGGCCAGCAAGCCGCCGCCACGCCTGCGCCGGCCACCGCGCCCGTTACTTTCCCAAGGAACTCCCTGCGTTTGGGATCGCTGGGTTTTCTGCTCTCATCTGTCATATCATTCATCGCTGTCGTTCGGCGCTAAGGTATCCGTTAGCGCGGGCTGTTATTTGCTGCTTAATGAGGCGTAATAGGCCGCAATATTGGCGATATCTTCATCGCTGAGGGTCTTTGCCATAGTGTTCATCATCGCATCCTTGCGCGCACCGCTACGGAAATCCTGTAACGCCTTTTGTAGATAACCTTCCTTCTGCCCTGCGAGATTCGGCGTCATCTTGCCTGTACTGATACCGGCCTTGCCGTGACATGTTGCACAATTGGCGGCTTTCGCCTTGCCGGCCGCGGTATCGCCAGCGAGCAGCTGGCCCGGCATGGTGAGTGAAACAACAAGGACACTTAAGATTACGAGGGATTGCATGTTGACTCCTTAATGTAGTAATGACAATTGACTCTCTGAAAACCACAGCAGCTGCATCCACAACGACTGGTGGGTGTTGGCAGAAAACGGTGCGCTCCTTCTCGCTGTAAAATATCAGTGGGATCGGTTTTTCGAAAAAACATATTAAAATATAATCTATTCCACAATGTCTAAGGCTTCATGCTTAATGGCTAGCAAAAGATGTTCCATGCATAGCCACGCGTGCCTCCATGGGACTCGGGGGGGAGGCTGATCGGCGTATACCAGGATGCCTGGTGGGGTGATGCTACGGTGGGTGCATGGCTGAATAGTCCCACCCATCCAGCTTCCCTGAGCGGATCGAAGTATATCATTCATCGGGTTCTATTCAATCCATCATTCAGGAATGTCGATCCGGTGACAATACTTACTGCCACCTGGTAGTGCATAAATCCCGGGTAATGCACGATCGTGGGCGGTTCCGGTGGGCTACGGCACCGATTAAGACAAAGTATGAAGTTTTTGTTGTGCTATTGCTCGACCCCGGACGGCAGTGCGAAGGCCACGGAGCGGGTAAAGAAAAAGGTGTGGCTACGCGGTGGCCACACCTCTCTGTTGTGCGATGGAGCGAGCTTTGCCTAGTTACTGACGCGAACGACTCGACCATTAAGCGGCTGTACCGGACGAACACTCAGCGGGAAGAGATCAGTAAACTGCTTGACCTGTTTCTCGGAGATTGACGCCGGTGTTGCCATCACCATCCAGTTGACCCCTTCAGAGCAGGGTGGTGTGGTCAAAGAGCCCGAGTAGTTGAAGTAGGTGAGATCCACTGGCAACAGATCAAGCGCATTGATGCGGGTGTTTTTGACTGTTTTGGTCTCGCCACTTTCAGCTGGCAGGTTGGCCCACAATTTATCGATGACCTTGTTTTTGTCGCCCGCTTTAAACAGCACGCCGATCACGCCGAGCTGGCCATCGGCCGCTTTGTGAACCAGATGCGCCACCATGTCGTAACTCTTGCCGCCGATAGTGTGCTCAGAAGGTGAGTGAAAATGGAACTGTAGCAGGTCATAACGCTTGCCACCGACGGTGATGTAGCTACCGGTGTGGTAGTTGGCCTGAATGGTGTGACCGTTGTTGGTCAGTTCCAGCGGTGACGATTTGTAGTTGAACTCGATTTCTGAAAGATCGCTGATGGTCACCGTCGAGATGTCGATCGGTGACTGGCGCTTGCCTGTGCCACAAGTGCCGTATTCTTCTTTCAACACGCTCCACGCATGGGGTGCGCCGTCGCCCTCATAGGCCCAGTGAGCCGCATGTCCACCCGCTGCAGGTGCAGCGTGGTCGCCAGATTTCTCTGCATGAGGTGCTTTATCCTGGTGAGCTGCATCGCTACTGTGATTGTCATCAGAGTCCGAACATGCAGCTGTTAGCATGGCGATTCCCCCAATCGCGATGCCCTTCAACAATGTCATACGCTTGGTTTCCATTAATCTGCCTCTTTAATTCTTTAAGATTAGTTAATTTCCCAACAAAACGGTTAAGACTAGCCAGTGTGGGGGTAAAAATCCAGTAATTTTATGGCACGGCCCTGAAGGTTGGCACTCGCCTGTGATGCCTTTCTGCAAATGTTTGCCGCTTTAATGGTGGATGGTTTTTCTGTTTTATTATTTGTCAACTGTAAAATTTTACAGGTTGTTTCTGTTTACTGATTGTGTTCTAGTTTGTTGCAACAATAATAAATGTTTCCTATCTGCCAGATCCAGTGACGGGCTCAGAGAGGGGTCAAGCCTGAATACGGGGAGTGGTGCAATCTGGGTAGGTCATCAAGCATGGCGCGGTTATTGGCGTGTCTGTCTCTTTCACTTTTTGTTTCGACGGCATCCGCAGCACTCACTCCGATCTTTGGACCCGAGTCCTATGTAAGAACATCTGGTCAGCCGGTCAATGTGGTCAAGGATTTTCCCTCCGCCTATCCCGGCGAAAGCTGTCTGTTACAGGTCTATAACGGTGGCCTGGAAGATAGCGAGTTTGAACTGGTCTCCAGTTCGGTCATCGCGCTCAATGGCACTCAGGTGGTCTCGCCTAATGAGTTTAATCAACAGGTTGCCTATATCGAAAAAACGGTGACGGTTAGCGCCTCGAATCAGATTGCCGTCGAAGTGCGTGGTAAACCGGGTGGCGGCATTGTATTGCAGATCGCCTGCGAACGTGATCTCGATCCACCGACGATTAACGCGACGTTATCGTCACTGCCCAATAGTGCCGGCTGGCACAGCGCGGATGTCACGGTGAGCTTTGACTGTAGTGATGCCGATTCCGGCGTCGCCAGCTGCCCGGCGCCGATACTGGTATCCAGTGAGGGTGCAGGCCAGGCGATTTCAGGGGAGGCGAGTGATCATTTTGGTAACACCGCATCGACTTCAGTCACGGTTAACCTGGATAAAACAGCACCGCAGATCAGTGCTGGCCAGCTTCCGGGAGAGAATCTATTTGGCTGGAATAATGGTGATGTCACGGTCTCGTTTAGCTG
>CALZMY010000197.1 GCA_945788675.1 uncultured Gammaproteobacteria bacterium
CGAGTGTCTCGAACAGTTCGATCTGGCGCGCGGTGGAATCGAGCAGGTCGGCACCGCGAATAACATCAGTGATCCCCATCAGGCCATCATCGACAACCACTGCAAGTTGATAGGCGAAGAGGCCATCGGCGCGCTTGATAACGAAGTCGCCGACTTCGTTATCGAGCCGTTGGCGCACCGGGCCGACGATGCGGTCCTCAAACTCGATGGTACGCGCCGGTACCCGGTAGCGCCATGCCGCCGCCTTGTCCGGATGGCGCCGCTCCATGTCGGCGCGCATCTCAGGATCGCGGCAGGTGCCGGGGTAGGTCGGCCCATGTTCATGTGAGTGGGGCGCGCTTACGGCCTGTTGAATGTCCTTACGAGAACAGTAGCAGGGGTAGATCAAACCCTCATCGAGCAATTGCTGGAACGCCTGTTGATAAAACGAGTCCCGGGCAGATTGTTCGTAGGGGGCGGCTGGGCCACCGATATCGGGTCCTTCATCCCAGTCGAGCCCGAGCCAGTGGAGGTCGGCAATGATCTGCTCGCTGCTGCCGGGTTTGACGCGAGGCAGATCGAGATCTTCCATGCGTAGAATGAATGGCTCGGAGGCGAGGCGAGCCACCAGCCAGGCGATGAGCGCGGTGCGCAGATTGCCCAGGTGGAGTGGCCCCGTGGGACTGGGGGCGTAGCGACCGCTCATCGCTTTTTTCCTGTGATCTGCATGGGATTCGAGTATCTGTTCTGATGGTGCTTAATTTTGCCATGAAAATCTGATTGGTCGGAATGAATTCATAGTTTTTTCATGGTATCTACCCGCGGAAACCGCTATACTTTTGATCGATTTTATAAAAACAATAACAATTATATATTGTTGCGCGGTTTGGGAGGAGCGGTTCTTATGCGGTGATGACACTGCGCAAGGGTCGGGAATTTGAAGGATAGCAGTGACATCTAGCGCCTTTTCCGAGGCTCCTTTTCTTGGTATCGCATTAATATATCGTTTTTTTCAGAACAGAATGCGCGATGACGCGTTGTAGACTAATCGAACATTGATGATGAATAAAAAAAATAGTTTTACCAAGGAAGAGCTTCTTGAATGCGCAAATGGCGATCTGTTTGGGCCGGGTAATGCGCAATTACCGGCTCCACCGATGTTGATGCTTGATCGTATTACGAGTATTACTGATGATGGTGGTGCGAATGGTAAAGGGCAAATTATCGCCGAGCTCGATATCAGTCCTGATCTATGGTTTTTTGATTGTCATTTTAAAGGTGATCCAGTCATGCCGGGTTGTCTTGGGCTTGATGCGATGTGGCAGTTGGTTGGTTTTTATCTTGGCTGGAAGGGTGGCCCTGGCCGTGGCCGTGCGCTTGGTTCCGGAGAGGTCAAATTTTCTGGTCAGGTGACCCCGGATAAAAAACTGGTTACCTACCGGATCGATTTAAAACGTGTCATTATGCGTAAATTGGTGATGGGTATAGCAGATGCCGTGATGGAAGTAGACGGCAAAGAGATTTACTCTACAAAGGATTTGCGAGTCGGACTGTTTACTTCAACTGAGGATTTTTGAGGTACAAGGTCAAGTGGGGAGGATTAAGTGAGACGCGTCGTAATTACCGGTATCGGTATCATATCCAGTATTGGCAACAACCGGTCTGAGGTACTGGAGTCTTTGCGTAACGGAAAGTCCGGTATTGAATTCAGCCAGGAGTATGCGGATCTTGGTTTTCGCTCCCACGTACATGGTCCGATCAAGCTCGATCTGGCTGAGCATATAGAGCGTAAACGATTGCGTTTTATGGGCGAGGCAGCGGCCTATAATTACCTGGCGATGCAGCAGGCAATTGAAGATTCAGGTCTCTCTGAAGATGAGGTTTCGAACCCGCGCAGTGGTTTGATTGTGGGTTCTGGTGGTGCATCAAATAAGAACATTGTGCTGGCTGTCGATACGCTGCGCAACAGGGGCGCGAAGCGCGTTGGCCCATATATGGTGCCGCGTACGATGGGCAGTACCACGTCGGCTAATCTGGCGACTGCTTTTAAGATCAAAGGGATTAACTACTCAATCAGTTCCGCCTGTTCTACCAGTGCTCACTGTATCGGAAATGCAGTGGAGCAGATTCAGATGGGCAAACAGGATGTCATGTTTGCGGGGGGGGGTGAAGAGGTTGAGTGGAGTATGACTGTGCTGTTTGATGGCATGGGCGCACTCTCATCGAAATATAACGATGCTCCACAGAGCGCATCACGTACTTACGATATCAATCGTGATGGCTTTGTGATTTCTGGTGGTGGTGGCGTGGTTGTGCTCGAAGAGCTTGAAAAGGCGCACGCACGTGGTGCTAAAATTTATGGTGAAGTGGTGGGGTATGCGGCAACATCGGATGGCTATGATATGGTCGCCCCATCAGGCGAAGGTGCCGAACGCTGTATGAAACTAGCGCTTGAAACCGTTGATGCGTCAATTGATTACATCAATACGCATGGTACCAGTACTCCTGTCGGAGATGTAAAAGAGCTAGAGGCTATTCGTAATGTTTTTGGTGATACAGTACCTGCTTTTTCGGCAACAAAATCACTCACGGGGCATGCCCTTGGGGCGGCTGGCGTTAATGAAACCATCTATTCGTTATTGATGATGGAGAATGATTTTATTGCAGCATCAGCGAATATTTCAGAGCTTGATCCTGCGGCTGAGGGGATGCCGGTGGTGCGTGAAACACGAAATGATGTGAAGCTCGATTGTGTTATGTCTAACAGTTTCGGCTTTGGTGGCACTAATGCAACACTAGTGGTTAAGCGATTAGACTAGTTTGAGTCAGCCGTTTTCATGGCTTGAAATGTGGTGACTGCCTGAATAAAAAAACCTGTAGCCGTTTTCGGCTACAGGTTTTTTTTGTGGGTACGTCTCAGGTTTAGTTGCCTGAACGTGATGCCCGTTTACGATCGGTTTCTTTTAGTAATTTTTTGCGTACACGGGTGAAGTTTGGGGTGACCTCAACCAGTTCATCATCATCGATAAATTCCAGTGCCTGTTCCAGCGTCATTCGAATAGGCGGCGTTAGGATCAGGTTCTCATCGGTACCCGCAGCACGAATATTATTGAGCTGTTTTGCTTTGAGTGGATTGACCACCAGGTCGTTGTCGCGAGAGTGAATCCCGATCACCATCCCTTCGTAAACCTCTTCAGCATGACCAATGAAAAGGCGGCCGCGCTCTTGCAGATTAAACAGGGCGTAGGCGAGTGCTTTACCTGCAGCGTTAGCAATCAGTACACCGTTGATGCGTTGACCGAAGTCGTTTTGCTTCAGTGGGCCGTAGTGGTCAAAGACGTTATAGATGAGTCCGCTACCCTGGGTCGCGGTGAGAAACTCGGTGCGGAAGCCGATCAGTCCACGTGATGGGATAATATAATCGAGACGTACGCGTCCTCTGCCGTCAGGGATCATGTTTTTCAAGTCGCCACCACGGGTACCGAGTTTTTCCATCACAGCACCCTGATGGGTCTCTTCAACGTCGACCGTTAGCTGTTCGTATGGTTCCTCTTTTTGACCATCGACTTCGCGGACGATCACCTCTGGACGAGAGATGCCGAGTTCAAACCCTTCGCGGCGCATGTTTTCGATCAGGATCGAGAGGTGCAGCTCGCCACGTCCGGAAACGCGGAAGCGGTCTGGATCTTCGGTATCTTCAACACGCAGTGCCACATTGTGCACCAGCTCCTTGGTGAGACGTTCACGGATCTGGCGCGAGGTGACAAACTTGCCGTCTTTCCCGGCAAATGGTGAGTTATTGACCTGGAAGGTCATGCTGATGGTCGGCTCATCGACGGAGAGTGGCGGCAGGGCTTCAACGTTGTCAGGGTCACATAGCGTGTCTGAGATGTTGAGGACATCGATAC
>CALZMY010000198.1 GCA_945788675.1 uncultured Gammaproteobacteria bacterium
CAATCGACCTGCCGGTAAACTCTCCGGCGGCATGAAACAGAAGTTAGGACTATGCTGTGCCCTGATTCATGATCCCGACCTGCTGATTCTGGATGAACCGACCACCGGGGTAGACCCTCTGTCACGAAGACAGTTCTGGGAACTGATCACTCGTATTCGTAGCCGCCGTCCGGGCATGAGCGTGGTCGTTGCGACAGCGTATATGGATGAGGCCGAACGTTTTGACTGGCTAGTGGCCATGGACGCGGGTAAGGTGCTGGCCACCGGCACGCCTAATGAGCTGAAAGCGCATGCGGGTGCTAACACTCTGGAGGGTGCCTTTATTTCTCTTCTTCCCGAGGAAATACGCCGTCGTCATCAAATCGTGTCGATTCCGCCTCGCCCACCACATCATGAAGAAACCGTCATCGAGGCAGATGCGCTCACCCGCTGCTTCGGTGAGTTTGTGGCGGTTGACCGCGTCAGCTTTCAGATTGAGCGCGGTGAGATTTTCGGTTTTCTTGGCTCCAACGGTTGCGGTAAAACCACTACTATGAAGATGCTCACCGGCCTGTTGCCAAGTTCGGCAGGAGAAGCAAAGCTGTTTGGTCAGGCCGTGGATGGCAAGGGAATCGACCTGCGCCGCCGAGTGGGTTATATGTCGCAGGCCTTTTCTCTCTACAGTGAATTGACGGTGCGCCAGAATCTGGTGCTGCACGCCCGTATCTTTCAGATTCCCACGGAACAGATTGTGCCACGAGTGGCTGAGATGGCGACACGCTTCGGCTTGAATGAAGTGCTGGATGATTCCACGGAAAAATTGCCGCTGGGTGTGCGTCAACGGCTATCCCTTGCGGTGGCGGTGATCCATGGGCCGGAAATGTTGATTCTTGATGAGCCCACCTCCGGCGTCGATCCCGTTGCCCGTGATCAATTCTGGCAGCTATTAGTACAACTCTCTCGTGAAGATGGTGTCACCATCTTCATCTCCACCCACTTCATGAATGAGGCAGAGCGTTGTGACCGTATCTCACTGATGCATGCGGGCAGGGTGTTGGCCCAGGATACCCCCGCTATCCTAATTACGAACCGCAATGCAGAGACACTGGAGGAGGCCTTCATCGCCTATCTGGAGAGTGCCACTGAGGGGGACACTACCCCGCAACAAACATCAGCGTTCTCCGAACAAATGCCACAGGCTCGGCATAGATCCCGTACCGCTGTCGTCGACCCACGCCGTAGCTGGGCCTATGCCCGCCGTGAAAGCCTTGAGATTATCCGCGACCCGATCCGTATCGCCTTCGCCCTGTTGGGCCCGATTATTCTTATGATTGCGTTTGGTTACGGCATCACTTTTGACGTGGAAGGTATCTCCTATGCGGTGCTCGACCGTGACCAGAGCCCGGAAAGCCGTCGCTATCTGGAAAACTTTGCCGGTTCCCGTTATTTCGACCAGCGATCGGCGTTACAGCATTATCAGGAGCTGGATCAGCGCCTGCGTCGGGCGGAATTGACCTTCGCCATTGAGATTCCGCCGGGGTTCGGTAAGGAGATCAAACGAGGCCGCACGCCAGAGGTCGGTATCTGGCTGGACGGCACAGTACCGTTCCGCGCCGAGACGGCGCAGGGATATATCTTTGGTGTGCACCAGTTTTATCTTGAGCAGCTGTCGCAGCGGCAACCTGGCTATAGACCTGCCTCAGCTCCTGTTACCATTGAGACGCGCTTCCGCTATAACCAGGATTTCAAGAGCGTCTACTCCATCGTACCCGGCACCATCATGATGCTGCTGATCTGGATTCCCGCCATGATGACCGCCGCCGGGGTAGTCAGGGAAAAAGAGATGGGCTCCATCACCAACCTCTATGCCACACCGGTCAGTGGGCTGGAGTTTCTGCTAGGTAAGCAGTTCCCTTACATCATCATCGCTCTGATCAACTTCGCCACCCTGGTGCTGCTGGCGGTATTTCTGTTTCAGGTGCCGATCAAGGGCAGTGTTGCGGCGCTGATGGTGGGTGGATTGCTATATGTTATCGCCACAACTGGTTTGGGTCTGTTGATGTCATCGTTTATGAAGACCCAGATTGCCGCCATCTTCGGCACTGCGATTGCCACCACGGTACCTGCCATTAGCTTCTCTGGTTTTTTTGCGCCGGTGGCCTCACTAACGCCCGGTGCTCAGATATTCAGCAATATCTTCCCCAGCGCTTCTTTCCAGTTAATCGGCTTAGGCACCTTTACCAAGTCGTTGGGGTTTGAGGTATTGATGAGTAGTTTTTTGGCAATCAGCCTGATGATTGTCGTTTATCTGGCGCTTAGCATGACATTACTCAAAACCCAGGAGAAATAATGAGACGCTGCCTCGACAATATCCGCCACCTGGGCATCAAGGAGCTGTTCAGTCTGCGTTACGATCCGGTGATGTTGTTTCTCATCGCCTATATGTTCAGCTTTTCGGTAATGGAGGAGGCGCAGAATGCAACCACCGCCGTAGTCAATGCAGCGGTAGCGATTGTTGATGAAGACCGCTCCCAGTTGTCGCGACGTATTGGTGATGCCTTGATGCGGCCACAATTTCAGCCAGCGCGGTCAATCACCATTGAGGAAATCGATACTGGCATGGAGACAGCCCGTTATGCTTTTGTGATCGACATTCCTCCAAATTTTCAGGCCGATCTAATGGCCGGGCGGCCAACGATGATCCAGCTCAATGTGGATGCGACCGCCATGGCCCTCGCCGGTACCGGGGCCGGTTACATTCAGCACATTATTGCTCATGAGCTGAATGCCTTTTTTAATCATGGTCAAGGTACGGAAGCCGTCAGGGTGGTGACGCGCGCCAAATTTAATCCCAACCTGGAGGCCATCGGTTTTCAGGGGGCGATGGCGCTCACCAACAACATCACCATGATGGCTATCCTGCTTACCGGCGCGGCGCTGATACGCGAGCGGGAGCACGGCACCATTGAACATCTGCTGGTGATGCCGTTGCGTCCCATTGAGATTATGTTGGCCAAGGTATGGGCCAACGGCCTGGTGGTGGTCGTGGCGGCGGCGCTATCACTCTATCTTGTGATCCAGGGCGCCCTGGCTGTGGCCATCATTGGCTCTATTCCGCTCTACCTGTTTGTCACCGTCATTTATCTCTTCTCGGTGACCTCTCTGGGAATCTACCTGGCTACACTTGCCCGCTCCATGCCCCAGTTCGGTCTGTTGGCAATGATCGTGTTTGTAATGATGTTATTGCTCTCCGGAGCGCATACCCCATTAGAGAGTATGCCGGAGGGTTTGCGAACAGTCATGCAGCTGGTGCCCTCCACCCATTTTGTCAGCATGGCTCAGGCGGTGCTGTTCCGTGATGCCGGGCTGGATGTCATCTGGCCCAGTCTGCTGGCGACGGCGGTGATTGGCGCGCTGTTCTTTGTCGCGGCGCTGCTGCGTTTTCGCAAGACCGTGACTTTGACACAGCTATAAATAAGGAGACAAAGCGGTAATGAGACGAACGTGCTTGTTTGTATTGGTGCTGTTACTGGCCTCCACGGCGCAGGCGGCAAAGGTAATTAATATCGGCATTGTCACTGATGGGGTAACCGAACATGGTAGCTGGTCGCCGCAGTTATTCAAGAATGAATTGCTGGCCCTGACCCAGGCCGACTTCGATGTGCGTTTTCCCGCGGCCAGGCAACTCGATGGCGG
>CALZMY010000199.1 GCA_945788675.1 uncultured Gammaproteobacteria bacterium
ATCTACAGCCACCGTATGTCAGTCGTTGAACCCGTGTTCGCCAACATCGGCAGCAACAAAGGGTTGAATCGATTTAGCCTACGAGGCAAAGCGAAAGTCCAGGAACAATGGCAACTCTATTGTTTAGTCCACAACATCGAAAAGCTTAAAAACTACGGGAACATGATCCACTAGGCGAGCAAAGCGAGGGTGTAGGGGGAATAGGCGATATATGTGATGTTCAGCCAGAAAACACCCAATATTTATCTTGAAAAAAGAATATCAGTGAGTAAAGATAAGTTAATTAAATAATAATTGGCTGAGAAAGTGCCGCGTCGTTTTAGTGGGTTTTTCTACAGCCTGTCGTTATGCATTTGAAACACGGCAAAGGTGAAATTATGACTAAATTTGATGCTCTATGGAAAAACCATCCAACGGTAGAATCTTCTTTTGATGATTTTCCGTGCAAAAAAGATGGTAAAAAAGCATTTGATAATCAGTGTGCTATAAGAGTGGGTGTTTCATTCGGAAAGTCAGGAATAAAAATGGACTCATTTAAAGGTGCAAAATGTTGGCATGCACATAAGCCGAAACACATATTGCGTGCTGAAGAATTAGCAAACTGGCTAAAAAGCCCATTTTCGCCGTTTAAACAATGCATGGAGTTCGAAGGAGTGAATGGGTTTGAAAAAATATCAGGTAAAAAAGGAATTATATTCTTTAAAGATTACTATGGACCTGGAAACCAAGGTGACCATATTGATTTATGGAACGGAAGCAGGCTGACTCGGTATAGTTCATGGTTTGAGTTTGCGTTCTTTGGTGGGCGTCACTATAAAGACGCTACAGTTTGGTTTTGGCCTGTGCCGTAGGAGTCATGAACTCTATGAATATTAGAAATGCTATAGGGATCGTGTTTTTATGCTTTATGGTTGTTGCCATCTCTGGATGTGATGTCGAAGAGTCTAGACCTCCATATGAACCACTTGAGAATATTGTTTCGGCAGGCACAAAAGCTATGAACTGGAGCGAGAAAGAAGGCTTACTGAACGTCCACGAGTTAGAGTCCGAATTAAACGATGATGAAAAGAAAATATTTTCTCAGTCGCTCGAATGGTTAGGTACAGAGTCTAACGTTCCTTTTTCAGTTTTGTCAGGTAAAACAGCTTCTGAAATAGTCGATATTGCTAACTGTATGAAGTCGAATATCAGGGAATCATATGAGTTATGTATTGGTGGGCAGCCATAAATGCATAATCGGGTAACCGGGGGTCTCTAACCCCAGACAAAAAGGACATATATGGACGCTCCCGGTATGTCAAACAACACAGCTTCTTAACCCCGTAAAAACGTGGTTCAAAATCAACCCTTCATCACACCTTGACGGACCGTTTTTTAAAATGGCGGCCAAGCTTAGCAGCTTAGCTGGACACCCATCTTAATGAAATAAAGTTACACACATAAAATCAGTAAGTTACGAGACATTAGGGGTCAATCCAAAACCCCCAATACTCACCCATGACCGGAAGCAGAAATATCGAAAGCCAAATCATCAAACACTACTGACACCATGCTGTCAGTAGGCGACACATAAACTACCACCTTGTATGAACGACAGCCTTATATCCTCAGAAATGCCCACTCGACCAGCACGCATATGCAACAATGTTTCTTCTGAACCAAATCGGATCTAATGATGATCTCCGCGCTGGATGATGTATCGTGGAACGCTGAGCAGGCAGGTCCGGGGTAAATGGGCTATCCATCTTCCTTGATAGTGGTAATTGGTCGGGTTGTAATATAACTGATATCATTTTGTGTTCGACTGTGCACTTTCACTTTGATACCAACTATTAACCCCCATCTTTGTTAAGATAAATACTAGCTATTAGCACAGGAAAACAAGGGAATATGGATACTGCAGTTACGATGATGTCTAACCGGGACGCAACGATTGCTGAGTTCGATCGTGTGCGCAGCGAAACAGAAACCCTCTGTTCACCGTTAGCGGTCGATGACTATCAAGTTCAATCCAGCGTACAGACCAGCCCGCCCAAGTGGCACCTCGCCCACACTACCTGGCTCTTCGAGGCATTTATTCTGTCGAATTTTTTACCTGGATACAAACCGTTTAATGCTCGCTTCGATTTTCTCTTCAACAGTTATTACTATACCCACGGTGAGATCTACCCAAATTCAAGGCGAGGTATGCTCGCTCGCCCCACCCTTGCTGAGGTATACCGCTACCGCGCCTATGTGAATAACAGGATGAGGGAGTTGATGGAAAACGTGGCAGAGGCTAAATGGCAAGCGCTACTCTTTTATGTGACCCTGGGGCTCAACCATGAGCAGCAGCACCAGGAGCTGTTGTTGATGGACATCAAACATAACTTCTCGGTTAATCCGTTATTACCCGTTTATCGTGATGATCTGGAAATCCCGCGCGGCGAGACGCGTGCGGTACGCTGGCTGGAGCGCACCGGCGGCATCTATCAAATGGGTCATGATGATAACGGTTTCGGCTACGATAATGAGAAACCCCGTCACCAGGTGCTACTACACGACTGCCGCCTTGCCGACCGTTTTGTCACCAACGCAGAATATCTGGAATTTATCAGTGACGGCGGCTACGCAGATCCGGCCCTGTGGTTATCCGACGGCTGGGCACTGATCCACCAGGATGATTGGCGTTATCCGCTTTACTGGCAGCAAATCGACGGTAGCTGGCAACAATTCACTCTGGGCGGCTTGCGTGAACTCAATCCCCATGAGCCAGTCTGCCATCTTAGTTTTTATGAAGCAGAGGCCTATGCCCGCTGGGCGGGCAAGCGCCTGCCGCTGGAGAGTGAGCTGGAAACCCTGCTGGCCGAACAACCCGTGACGGGCAATTTTTCCGATAGCGCACTGTTGCACCCGGCACCCGCCGGTGATGACGGACAGTGGTACGGAGATCTTTGGGCCTGGACCGCATCCCCCTATGCCGCCTACCCCGGTTTTAAACCACTGGAGGGCTCTGTGGGGGAGTACAACGGCAAGTTCATGTCCAACCAGATGGTATTAAAAGGGGGCTGTTGCGCCACGCCAGCCGGCCATATCAGGGCCAGTTATCGTAACTTTTTCTATCCAGAGCAACGCTGGGCGTTTACCGGTGTGCGTCTGGCGGAGGATATGTAATGGAACAACTCGTAACCTTTCACGACTATAAACCTGAAACATTGAGTTTTCACGACGCCGTGGTAGAAGGTTTGTCACACGAACGTAAACATATTTCGCCCAAATTTTTTTACGACGAACGGGGCTCGAAACTGTTTGACAAGATCTGCGAACAACCCGAGTACTATCCACCTTCAGTCGAGCGCAGGATGCTGTTACGACTTGCAGACGAGATCGCATCGCTCACCGGCACAGGACGCATATTGATCGAACCCGGCGTCGGCAGTGCTGCCAAGATACGTCTGCTACTCGATGCGCTGCAGCCTGCCGCCTTCGTGCCGATGGATATCTCGTTCGACTATCTCAAATCGGTAGCCACAGGCCTGGCGCGGGAGTACCCCTGGCTACCGGTGCATGCGACCTGTGTTGATTTCACCCACTCCCTGCCGATCCCTCAGCAAACGCCGAGCGGGCCTCGTCTGCTGTTTTTTCCTGGATCGAGTCTCGGCAATCTTCATCACGATGAAGCGGGGAAGTTTCTTGAGATGGTGCGTGAAACCGTAGCTAATGACGGCATGCTACTGATTGGCGTCGATACCAAAAAGAACGAAAAACTTTTAAATGCCGCTTACAACGATGCAGCAGGTGTTACCGCGGAGTTCAATCTCAACCTGCTGCACCGCATGCGCCACGAACTGGGGATGGACTGTAATCCGACAATGTTTAAACACCGTGCCTTTTACAACTCAAAGATTGGGCGAATCGAGATGCACCTGGTCAGCAAACAAGATCAGGACATACGCTTCAACGGTCATCGCTTTAATCTTGAAAAAGGTGAATCATTGCATACGGAAAACTCCTATAAATATACACCTGAAGAATTCCTGGCAATGGCATCCCACAGTGGTTTCAAATCGATTCGTCACTGGCTGGATGATGACAAGTTATTCGCCATCTATCTTCTCGAAGCTCGAGGTTAACCTGACAGGCTAAACGTCACATCATTGTATAGCCCTCCTGTGTTTCTGATTCCTTCGATAAGTCAGCCTGATTTTACCGCCCCCTCCTTCGCCCCGAGACCGGTGTAGCACTCGCCTCGTTTGACTGGAGAGATTCCAGTCCATTTATTACTGATGTCACAACATAGTAATACGTCACATCGTTGGTAAGTCCAAAATCGGCATAAACCGCATAATCCGTTACATGGCCTTCTACTAGCAGAGAATAAGGGCCACCCGCTGTCGTGCTTCGATAGATGTTATAGCTCTCAGCACCATTAACAGGTGTCCAGATAATATCGATTTTACTATCCTTAGCCCGGGCGAATAAATCGAAAATCGTTTGTTCCGCTGGTGTGGGTAAAATTGTTTCGAACTTGAGAAGCTTCACACCCACCGGTGGCGTCTGCAGTGGATTTGCACAGGTATCGTTTAACCGATCCGTTAAACGAATATAGACAACATCACCTTCCGACAGGCTATCCGGTTCAGGCGTAAAGATCAGGGTACTGTCCATATTGCTGAATTCAAATGTGCCCGGAACTGCTGTGCCGCCAATAATATCACCATCAATTTCCACGGCATTGGTATAAACACCAAATGTGCTCACAGCGAAATCACTCGTGTCGAACACAAAACTGCTGGTTGTCATTGTTGCCGGAGAGTCGACACCTGTATTCATATTTCTATTGGTGAATTCCAGGATAATTTGTTGATCCAATGGACGATCAATAGAGCCGTTATTCGGCTCCAGCATGGTAACGCTGGGCGGCTCCAGAGAATTACAGGTTTCAACCGTGGTAAATGTCCAACTGAATGTTGTGCTCATCTCGCGGCCTGAAGCGGTACTACACACACCACCCGTTCCTCCGGTAATCGTTGCCCTATAGGCAGTATC
>CALZMY010000200.1 GCA_945788675.1 uncultured Gammaproteobacteria bacterium
AATCATCATGCAGTTGATTGATTAACTTGCCAACATGACTATTAGGCTTTTTATGTGGCTCTCGATAGTGGCTATAGAGGGTTTTTTCATCAAGACCGCTGGCTGACCGTTTTTCGATCTCAGTGAGAAAACGGTCCCAGGTCCAGCCTGGCTGCTGTTTAAGGCGATGAATCTTGTTATATACGGTGGTCATGCCTATTAACACATTATTTTTCTGACTGGAAGCCCATTTTAAGCTACATCTTGCCTAACGGCCATCCCTTTCATCGTCCTAAAATCCTCCCTGACGATCACTAAACATAGAGGTGAAAAGATGAAGCAGATTAATAAAAACAATGGCTTAGTAACGATGGCATTCGCCACCGCATTATTAACGGCATGTGCAAGCGCACCGAACTCACCCTCTTCTTCCAATACTAACCGACCCATGGCGGAGAAGGCGTATGCTTTGCACGACATGGAGATGTTTGGCGCCATGCAATCCAGAAAGAAAGCTGAAATACAGCACGCCAACATCACAGTAGCACCAGGTGAGCAGTACAGCACCATTAATGAAAATCGCCAGATACAGGTGGTTAATGAACCTGTCAGTACCTTCAGCATCGATGTTGATACCGCTGCCTATGCGAATGTGCGGCGTTTTATCAACGGAGGTAATCTACCGCCTAAAGATGCGGTACGTGTTGAGGAGATGGTCAACTATTTTGATTACAGTTACGCGCCACCCAATAACGACACGACACCTTTCAATATCACCACAGAGATAGGCCCTACTCCCTGGAACAGTGGCAGTTATCTATTGCATGTTGGGGTCAAGGGGTACGAACCTGTCGTCGCGGAACCGCAGCCACGCAATCTCGTCTTTCTACTCGACGTTTCAGGTTCGATGAATTCATCCAATAAACTGGGTTTACTTAGAAAATCATTACGACTGCTGGTCAATCAGCTAACCTCGTATGATCGTGTTGCCATCGTTGTCTATGCCGGGGCATCTGGCGTGGTCCTTGAATCGACGCCGGGTAATAGACGTCATGAGATTATCCATGCAATGGAGCGTCTACGTGCAGGAGGCTCTACCAATGGTGGGTCCGGTATTGAACTTGCCTATACGATTGCACAACAACACTTCAAGGAAAATGGTATCAACCGCGTCATCCTTGCGACCGATGGTGATTTTAATGTAGGTCCATCAAGTACCGAAGCATTAAAAGAGCTGATCAAAGAGAAAAAGCGCTCAGGAGTCGGACTCACCATTCTTGGTTTTGGTATGGGTAACTACAACGACCAGATGCTTGAAAGTATCTCAAATGCTGGAGACGGCAATGCTGCCTATATCGATACGCTTCAAGAGGCGCAAAAAGTATTAGTACAGGAAATGGGCAGCACACTCGACACTATCGCTCGTGATACGAAAATTCAGATTGAATTCAATCCTGGTATTGTCAGCAGTTATCGTTTGATTGGTTACGAAAACCGTATGCTTAGACGAGAAGACTTTAAAAATGATCGTATCGATGCGGGGGACGTTGGTGCCGGTCATACCGTCACCGCAATCTATGAAATCACGTTAAATGAAGCACAACGTTATACCTCGGGACAGACCAGGGCACTACAGTTTAACAATGAATTAGGTTTTCTTAAGCTGCGCTATAAACGCCCCAATGAAAGCATGAGTATTGAGATGCAACATGCAATCTTAATGGATGATAGTAACCATAAACTCGACACTACATCCGGTAATTTTCGCTTCGCAGCTGCCGTGGCAGGATTTGGGCAACGTTTGCGTAATAGTGAGCGGCTTGGGGATTATTCATATCATGAGATTGCTGCGCTGGCACAGCAGAGTCGAGGCAGTGATAAATTTGGCTACCGTGCTGAATTTATTAAATTAGTGAAATTAGCAGAGTCATTATGATAGTCGTCCAGAGTAGCCCGGGATCAGAGTAAAACCAACAACCACCCGCAGAGCGGATGGTTGTTGATTGAATAAAGAACAAAAATGAGATCAACTCATCCACTCCCATAATCCGGAATTTTTAATCGTATGCGCATGGCGACGGGTCACAACACCCTGTGATAGAAACTGTAGTAGGTACCAGAGGCCGCCCGCCTTATAGTTGGTGCCACTGGTGCCGTCGCCACCAAACGGTTGCTGATCGACGACCGCCGCTGTTGTTTTGCGATTCACATAGAAATTTCCCGCCAGTTCACTCAACACCGGAACGGCGCGCTGCAGGAAGGCCTCATCATTCGCGCATACCGCGCCGGTAAGGCGATAGCTGTTGTGGCTGATGATACTAACCGCCTCGCTAAACTCTTTGTATACATACACCGCAATCACCGGCCCGAAGATCTCCTCGCTCAGCAGTTCATGATGATCAACGGAGACCTCAAACATTGTCGGCTGGATATAAAAGCCCCGGCTGTCGTCGAACTCCCCGCCACAGACGGTTTTGACCCCGGCGTCTTGCTGGGCGCGCTGGATATAGCCTGTGATCTTGTCGAAGGCGTTGCGGTTGATCACCGGTCCCATATCGCAGTCACGCTCCAGCGGGTTACCGGTTTTAAACCTGGCTAACTGTTCCACAATCGCATCACCCAGTTCGGCCCAGATATCTTTATCTACCAGCAACAGGCTGTTGGCGGAGCACTTCTGGCCGCTTCTGCCAAAAGCGCCGGCAATAATGGATGTGGCCGTATCCCACACGTCAGCTGAGCGGTCTACCACCATGAAATCCTTACCCCCGGTCTCCGCCACCAGTCGTGGAAAATGGGCCCGCTCTATTTGATCGGTAAACAG
>CALZMY010000201.1 GCA_945788675.1 uncultured Gammaproteobacteria bacterium
ATATAGATCACAAAACGCAGTGGATTCTCGCGCAGACTGTCGAATAACGTGCGATTTTCACCGGCGTCGGCCTGTCGAGCATATTCCGCTTTTACCTTCACCTGGCGTGCTTGTTGATAGGCGCTGATTAACGCCCTGGCGCGTGGTTCAAGCGCTTCGTCATGCAGCCACAGTGACGGCACGGACATTCCCCAGTTACCGCCAGGGGTTTCGTAAAAATCGATGTTATCTTGTTGTAATAGTTCACGAATATCCTCGGCCTCATCGTCCGGGACACCGCGCAGATTGAAGATGCGAACGGCCATAGTAATTTATCAATAGTAGTGGGGTTATTCCGACCAGTTGTAGCTCTGCACAATCCCTTGCTGGTTGAACTCAACCTCAAGGATTTTCAATGTTGCATTGTCTAGCCGGGGCAATTTGCCATTGCCATAGAAATATCCCCATTTCTCATGGCGTACGCCGGCGGCCGTCACGGCAAAGCCCTGGCTGCCAGGCGCGCCGAGCCAGTTTCTAACGTCTGCTTTGGTGGAGACATTGCGTTCTACCTTTGTGTCAAAGGCTTTGATATCAAAATCATGACCAAACTGCACGGTGGTGCAGGCGCTGAGCAGGAGTGCCGCTACAGTCACAGTGAACAGGCGTAAACAAAGGCTTGATTTCATTACGGTACAAAACCATCGATTGATAAATATGACTGTCATTTTAGGACAATGACATCGCACTGCAAAATATTTATTTCGAAAGTGGTGGTCAATGCGGTTTTACGGTAGGTTAGTACTGCTTTAAAGCAGTGTTGGCGGTTTGCACGACGATTTTCCATAGTGGAGAAAAGATGGCGCGGTTACTAACAGATGCAATTGACAGCGGGCGTGACACTGCCATCATCGGCAGCGCGTTCTTTTTTGTCGCGTTGGCGCTGTACCTTGATGCCAATGCCAGTATTGCGCTGCAACACACCATGGGATTGTGTGCCTGGTTTTTTCTCGGATTTATGTTGCTGGGTGAAAGCGCGGCCGTGCGCATGCAGGTGCTGGTGGCGATCGCTTTTGCCACCATCGGTGAGTACTTTGCCTCCGTCTATCTTGGCGCCTACATCTACCGTTTTGAAAATGTCCCCGCTTACGTGCCACCTGGCCACGGCATGGTTTATTTGACCGCAGTGGTGATGGCTCGTAGTCGATTGTTTATCGATTATCGACAGCAGGTTACCTGGCTGGTGTTGGCCATCGGTGGGGTGTGGTCGCTATGGGGGCTGCTGATCGCCGAGCGAGGCGATGCTGGCGGCGCATTGCTCTTCGCAATCTTTGTTTACTGCCTTTATAAAGGACGCTCGCCGCTTGTTTACCTTGGTGCCTTCTTTATTACCACCTGGCTGGAGGTCGTTGGTACCTGGAGTGGCACCTGGTACTGGGCTGTTTACGATCCTGTGCTGGGGCTACCACAGGGTAACCCACCGAGTGGTGTGGCGGTGTGGTATGTCATGGTGGATGCACTGGCATTGGCTTTGGCCCCGCGATTAGTAATGGTAATCACAGGCGTCCACCGACGCCTGTTTAAAAGGCGTGCCCTGCCGCCACAAATAGGCTGATTTCAACGCGTCATCCCGCCCAAGCCAGGGCCTGTTAACACTAATACCACATCAGCGCCGGCGGCCATTTTTTCGCGGGACAAGGCGCATTGAGCGACGTGTACTTGCTATACATGAGTGAAATGGAACGCAGTCCCGAGGGAAAATGGCCCCGTCCCTTCGGGTTGCGCCTCAAAAAGGGCCATGCGGCGTTGCTGTCGTTCATTTGGAATCACCAAGCCTCTCTCCTCGCGTCTTGCCTGGCCCTTTTTGGGGCAGCAACGTTGCTGTGGAATTAGCATTAACAGGCCCTGGTTCGACTCACGTATAATGCGCTCCTTTATTGCTGTTGAGGAAGCTTGTTGTATGTCGAGTAGCATTGTTACGATCGAAGCCCGGATCGCCACTGAGTTGAATGCCCGAGAGGCGCAGGTAAAGGCGGCGATTACGCTGCTGGATGAGGGAGACACGGTACCGTTTATTGCCCGTTATCGTAAAGAGGTGACTGGTGGCCTCGATGATACGCAGCTGCGCCTGTTAGATGAGCGCCTCACCTATCTGCGTGAACTCGATGATCGTCGCGCCACGGTACTGAAGGCGATCGACGAGCAGGGCAAACTGGATCCGGCGCTGAAACAGTCGATTCTTGAAGCAGATACCAAAACGCGGCTCGAAGACCTCTATCGCCCCTATATGGTTAAGCGTCGCACCAAGGCGCAGATTGCGCGCGAAGCGGGGCTTGAGCCACTTGCAGATAGCCTCTTTTCTGATCCCACCTTAGCGCCCGAAGAGACGGCCGCCAGCTATGTCGATGTCGACAAGGGTGTCGCCGATACTGCTGCTGCACTCGATGGCGCGCGTCAGATATTGATGGAGCGTTTTGCCGAGGATGCCGAGCTGGTGGGCGAGTTGCGTGAACACTTCTGGGATAATGGCCAGTTACACGCCACTGTTGTTGCGGGAAAAGAAAACGAAGGGGCGAAGTTCGCTGATTATTTTGATAAGCGTGAGGCGATCAAAGAGATACCGTCACATCGCGCGCTGGCAATGTTCCGTGGGCGTAGCGAAGGGGTTCTGCAGCTGGCACTGGTGATTCCGGATGATGAGCTAGCCACCGAGAAACGTGAGCCAACCAGTGGCGAGCGTAAGATCGCACGCCGTTTTGGCATCAAGGATGAAGGACGAGCCGCTGACCGCTGGCTGCTCGATACAGTCCGTTGGACATGGCGGGTGAAGCTTTCGATGCATGTCGATCTGGAGTTGAAGAAAAGATTGCGCGAGGCGAGCGAACTCGATGCGATCAACGTCTTCGCCAGTAACCTTAAAGACCTGCTACTGGCTGCGCCAGCTGGGCCGCGTGCCACCATCGGCCTCGACCCAGGGCTGCGCACCGGTGTTAAGGTGGCAGTAGTCGATAATACTGGTAAATTGGTCGATCACGCCACCATCTATCCGCATGCGCCGAAGCAGCAGTGGGATCAATCGATCCACACATTGGCACTGTTGGCGAAAAAACATAATGTCGATCTGGTCAGTATCGGTAACGGCACCGCGTCACGCGAGACCGATAAGCTTGCCGCCGATCTGATCAAGCAACATAGTGAACTGCGCCTGACCAAAATCATGGTCTCCGAGGCAGGTGCGTCGGTCTATTCCGCATCGGAACTCGCGGCACGTGAAT
>CALZMY010000202.1 GCA_945788675.1 uncultured Gammaproteobacteria bacterium
GCGCACAGCACTGCTAGGAGATAATATTACACGGCTTTTTGTGATTGCTGATCAGGTGGGTGAAACACATAATAAAAATGGCCAGTTATTGATTGACAGGTTTTGGCGGTTGTTGGATCAATGTCAGGGTTCGTGGGAAATCGTAGGGAGGCGTTCTGACAGAAGTGAATTTCCCCTGGAAATTACCAGTCGAAAACTCTCTTCTGATCGCGTACATCACCACATCATTGTGATGCGTGATATTACTGCCCGAAAACAGGCGGATGCCGAAATTAAGGCGCTACATCTGGATCTAGAACAACGTGTTTTGAAACGGACTGAAGAGCTGGCAGATGCCAATGAGCAGTTGGAGTATCAGGCGATGCATGATTCGCTTACTGATCTTCCCAATCGTGTTTTATTACAGGATCGTCTGGAGCAAGCCATACAACTTGCTCAACGTCATACTGCTCCGCTCGCATTGTTGGTGCTTGATCTGAATAATTTTAAAGAAATTAATGATACGTTAGGACATCATGTTGGCGACCTGTTATTGCAACAAGTAGCGGATCGAATGCGTAGTTTTTTAAGGGCTTCAGATACCGTTGCGCGTGCAGGCGGCGATGAATTCGCAGTGTTGTTACCTACGGATGTAACATTTGATCACGTGTGTCAAATCGGACAGAAAATTGTTGATGGAATGGCAGAGAGTTTTGTACTCGAAGATCAGCATTTTCATGTAGGTGTGAGTGTTGGAGTCGCACTTTATCCAGAGCATGGAGAGGATGGACAGACGTTAATGCGTCACGCGGATGTCGCGATGTATATTGCCAAAAGAAAAGGGGTTGGTTATAGCGTTTATGATGCTGAGCAGGATGTGCATAGCCTGGGCCGACTTGAGTTAATGGGAGAGCTGCATAAGGCCATTGAACAGAATGAATTGGTCCTGTATTACCAGCCTAAGTTTGATCTTGCGTTGTCCCGCGTCACTGAAGTAGAGGTGTTGATCCGCTGGAACAACAAAACCCGCGGGCTATTATATCCAGATAGTTTTATCGGACTGGCTGAGCATAATGGTTTGATCCATCCGCTGACGGAGTGGGTGATTGATGAGGCCCTTAGCCAGTGCCATCAGTTTCATCAGTTGGGCCTTGATATTTCAGTAGCCATCAATCTTTCGATGCATAATCTGCGAGAGAGCACGCTGCCACAAAAAATCTTCGATGCGCTCGAAAAGTACCGTTTATCCGCTGATCGTCTCATTCTGGAACTAACAGAGAGTGCCGTGATGTCGGATCCTCGTCATGCCATGGATATCCTTAATCAGCTGGATCAGATGGGCGTGCGGCTGGCCATCGATGATTTTGGTACTGGTTATTCCTCGCTTGCTTATCTCAAACAGCTTCCTGTTGATGAAATTAAGATCGATAAATCGTTTGTGCTAGATATGATGAATGATAATGACGATCTGGTTATTGTACGTTCGACCATTGACCTCGCTCATAACATGGGACGTAAGGTGACTGCGGAAGGTGTTGAAACCGAGGCGGCCTGGAATCTATTGGCATCGATGGGCTGCGATTTGATTCAGGGTTATCATATTGCACGACCGATGCCAGCGGGTGATCTGATTAAATGGCTGGGGAAATTTCAGCACAAAGCCTAATGTTCGGTAGCACAAGCCGTCATAAGGGTTGAGCTGAATCAGTTTCTGATGTTTCTGTGTTAGAGTCTTATGGATTGCCGTTAACGGCCACCCAAAATGGAAAGCTAGTCAGCGGGTATGTTTTAACCACCTCCATTGACTTAATATCGATCACAACGAAGCTATCATCCGCTGTCACTGCGACATATAAATAACGGTTATCAGCACTTGCCCGTACACCGTGTGGCCCAAAACCGACTTTTATGCTTTTGACTACCGATAATGTTTTAGCATTGATGACAGTCACAACATCATCCGCAATGGCGCCGGTGAAGACCCACTTGCCATCGGGCGTAACGTCGATGCCAGCGTGACCCTGCCCAACAGGGATGATTTTTTTCATCTTGCCAGTAGTCAGGTCAAGTACGCCGACCTGGTTCGATGTATCTCGAATAAAAGCCATTTTTCCATCTTTCGAGAGATCAATATTATGTGGTGTAGCGAGGCCTTCAGTGGCGATGACGTGAGTCATCTCCTGTTTTTCTGTGTCGATCACCGCAAGCCCGGCAGCGCCTTGCAAAGTAACGTAAGCCTTTTTACCATCATCACTAAAACGGATGTTATGAGGCATGTTCCCCACGCTAATTGTTTTGACGACTTTCTTTTGTGCAAGGTTCACAATAGATACCGTATTGGCTCCCTCATTACAGACATAGACCTGCTCCCCATCAGGAGAAACCTTGAGGCCTTTGGCGGCTTTATCTGTTGTAATATTACTCAGTTGCTTGCCGTTGTGGGCATCAAAGATATACACACTGCCTTCCTTGGGGCTGCTGGCAACCACAATTTTACCATTCGGTGTAACCGAGGTATAAAGCATTTTTGGCCCACCATCCCATATGACTTTGCCGGGAAACCTGGCTATCTGGTCAGACTCACGTAGCGTGACATAGACCGGCTCAGAAAAATACGATTCCGCCTGCGCAATGGCGGTGCTCGCCAACAGGCAAAAAAAGGTTGCCACTATTTTTGCAGAGATCCATTTCACAAGTGCTGGGGCATCAATTTTCATATTAAGACTCCTCTGTCTGGTTAGAGCACGATAGAGGCATTATTCTATTGGTTCGAAAGTATACGGGTGACCACTGGCCGCATTTTTGTTAGGCCGTGGCGTTCACCCTCTGAAATTGCTTGCTCGATTGAGGCATCACTTTGCCACGCAGCGCGCAATGCCATCAAAGCGCCGACTCGGTTACTGCTGGAGCAATGAAGCAGGACTTTTTCATCGCCAATATTATTTAATATTTGGTCTAATAGTTTAACGTTGTCGCGAGTTAAATCATCTTTGCCACTAATCGGAATGTTGTAGTACGCCATGCTTTGCTGGGTGGCGATGGCTGCTTCGTTGAAGTCAGGGGTTTCTGCAGGCGGGCGAAGATTGATGATGTGGCGTACCCCCGCTTGGGCCAGCGCGACAAAGGCTTCGGCTTGAGGTTGTCCCGCAGAATATAAA
>CALZMY010000203.1 GCA_945788675.1 uncultured Gammaproteobacteria bacterium
CACGAAAGTCCTGCGCCATCTTATCGATTTCATCAAGTAGAAAGAGAGGATTGCGCGTTTCAACCTTAGCCAGGTTCTGCACAATCTTGCCAGGCATCGAACCGATGTAGGTACGACGATGACCACGGATCTCGGCCTCGTCACGCACGCCACCGAGTGACATACGCACAAACTTACGATTGGTTGCCCGCGCAATCGAACGTCCCAAAGAGGTCTTACCCACTCCTGGCGGCCCTACCAGGCATAGAATTGGCCCCTTCAACTTATCAACACGCTGCTGCACTGCGAGATACTCAAGAATACGTTCCTTGACCTTTTCCAGACCAAAGTGATCCGCCTCAAGCACATCTTCCGCCTTCGATAACTGGCGACAGATCTTGCTGCGCTTTTTCCACGGCACATTGGTAATCCAGTCGATGTAGTTGCGCACCACGGTGGCCTCTGCCGACATCGGTGACATCATCTTTAACTTGTTGAGCTCAGCATCGGCCTTCTTCCTGGCCTCTTTTGACATGCCTGACTTTTCAATTTTCTGCGTCAGTTCATCCAGCTCATTGGGCACATCATCCATGTCACCCAGCTCTTTCTGGATCGCCTTCATCTGTTCATTCAGATAGTACTCGCGCTGACTCTTTTCCATCTGACGCTTAACGCGCCCACGAATACGCTTTTCAACCTGCAGCAGATCAATCTCGGACTCCATCAGACTCATCAGACGCTCAAGACGGGCACGCGCTTCAACCTCTTCCAGGAGTTCCTGGCGCTCTTCAACCTTAAGTGTCATATGCGCTGCGATAGTATCTGCAAGACGTCCAGCATCTTCAATCGACGCCAGCGATGACAACACCTCAGGCGGCACCTTGTTATTCAGTTTTACATATTGATCAAATTGCCCAAGCACAGAACGGCTCAGCACCTCAGCCTCTCGTTCTGGCATGTCGGCCGCTCGCAGCATCGCTATCTGCGCAACAAAATATTCCTGTGATCCCATAAAATGAACCGTGCGCGCACGCTCTACCCCCTCAACCAGCACCTTGACGGTACCGTCGGGTAGTTTCAACATCTGCAAGATTGTTGCAACAGTTCCGATATCGTAGATATCTTCTTCCTGTGGATCATCGATTGATGCATTGCGTTGCGAAACCAGCATGACTTGCTTATCACGCTCCATCGCCGCCTCCAACGCTTTGATCGATTTCTCCCGACCAACAAACAATGGAATCACCATATGAGGATATACAACCACATCTCTTAGTGGCAAAACAGGGAGAATTGTTTGCTCTTCATTCACTTCGGTTAGCTCTTCATTCTGCGCCATGATAAGTCCTCATTCTTGTGCGGGGTGTAGTGAGGCTACGCTCTCTCTCATTAAATTCATCGACATATACACGCCGTCCTTTACATCTAAATATAGAATATTATTTAAGGACAACAGACATGCTTTTCAAGGGAACAATCGTTACAGATTATGAGCAATGACTCACCACTTATGCCGTCTAGTGAAAGATGGCACAAGTGGGTATTAATTAATCGTTTGTTGCAGAAGCCTGATTCTGGTCGTTACTGGAGTAGATCATCAACGGCTCTGAGTCTGCATTAATTACGCCTTCATCCACCACTACTTTAGCAACATTCTCCATCGATGGCAGGTCATACATAGTATCCAGCAGAACATGTTCGATGATGGAACGTAATCCGCGCGCACCTGTCTTTCGCTCCATCGCCTTGCGCGCGACAGCACTCAATGCATCATCGCGAATTTCCAGCTCACACCCTTCCATTTCGAACAGCTTGCCAAATTGCTTGGTGATCGCATTTTTTGGTTCAGTCAGTATTCGTACCAGTGAAGCCTCATCTAGTTCTTCAAGTGTTGCGATCACCGGCAGGCGGCCAACAAACTCCGGGATCAGACCATACTTAACCAGATCTTCCGGCTCAACAGAATAAAGGATCTCACCTACCGGCCGCTTGTCATCCTTGCTCTTCACCTCAGCAGAAAAACCAATCCCACCTTTCTCAGAACGATCGCGGATCACCTTATCCAGTCCAGCAAATGCACCGCCACAAATGAACAGAATATTAGAGGTATCTACCTGAAGAAACTCCTGTTGCGGGTGCTTACGTCCACCCTGAGGAGGCACCGACGCCACAGTCCCTTCAATCAATTTCAGCAATGCTTGCTGCACACCTTCACCCGAAACATCACGAGTGATCGACGGGTTATCAGACTTACGTGAAATCTTATCTATTTCATCGATATAGACAATACCGCACTGTGCCTTATCCACATCGTAATCGCACTTCTGCAACAGTTTCTGAATGATATTTTCAACATCCTCACCGACATAACCCGCCTCTGTCAGTGTGGTCGCATCGGCAATCGTAAAAGGTACATTGAGCAAACGAGCGAGTGTCTCAGCCAGCAACGTTTTACCACAACCCGTCGGACCAATTAGCAGAATATTACTTTTGGCCAGCTCAACTTCATCTTTCTTGTCGCCCACTTCCTGACGCTTGTAGTGGTTATAAACCGCCACCGAAAGCACTTTTTTAGCACGCTTCTGGCCAATCACATATTCATCTAAAATCGCGTTAATTTCATGGGGTGTCGGCAGTTTAGTCCCCTGCATCGAGGCCGACTTCTCCTGCACCTCTTCACGAATTATATCGTTGCAAAGCTCTACACATTCATCGCAGACAAAGACCGATGGTCCTGCAATCAGCTTCCGCACTTCATGCTGACTCTTTCCGCAAAAAGAGCAATACAACAGTTTTTCGCTCTCTTCATTTTTGTCGTTGTCTTTATCATCACTCATGACTAACTCCGCTACTTCATGATTAAAGGGTACACGCGCCCTTCGTCCAAACTTCCATCAAACCCGTTATAAAACAAAGGCAAATATTATGCCGCGTCACGACTATCTAGTACTGTATCGATCAGGCCATACTCAACGGCCTCTTTACCTGACATAAAATTGTCACGATCAGTATCCGCTTGAACACGCTCAAGTGGCTGGCCGGTATGATTCACCATCACCTGATTCAACTCATCCCGAATACGCAATATTTCACGCGCATGGATATCGATATCGGCCGCCTGGCCCTGAAAACCGCCCAAAGGCTGATGAATCATCATGCGAGAATGAGGCAAACAAAAACGTTTACCTTTTGCCCCGCCGGTCAACAGTAAGGCACCCATGCTTGCCGCCTGACCAATACACATCGTGCTGACATCGGGCTTGATAAATTGCATCGTGTCATAAATAGACATTCCAGCGGTGACAGAACCGCCCGGCGAGTTGATATAAAGGTGAATATCCTTATCAGGATTTTCAGATTCAAGGAATAATAACTGCGCCACTACCAGATTGGCCATATGATCCTCTACTTGCCCCACCAGAAAGATCACCCGCTCTTTAAGTAGTCGAGAGTAAATATCGTAGGCACGCTCTCCGCGCGAAGACTGCTCCACCACCATGGGAACCAGATTCATGCTGGTGTCTCCTTTTATCGCCTGATTTATTAATTTATCGGTCATCACCATCTATCCTTTAGTACATCCTGTTACTCAGCAACTGTTTGTCTTATCTCGGAATATTCCAAAACCTTCAGGCCTAGATTACTCACTTTTCCAGCCTATTCATACCCTGACTAGTGATTAATAATAGCCCTCACATGCCGCAGTATGACATTAATATTCGGCTTAAAATGCTCATTCATAAGCAATTAATCACATCTTTATTGGCGTACTCTGGGTATCAAGCGGATTATGTTTGTATCGCGCTCGCCGGAGATCATTACAATAATCCACTAGCGTAATCCACTATACCCTCAAAAATACCCCTGACACCACTCTAGCTCACCAACAACTAAATACTCTATTTTATTGTGGTTATTTATCAGAGCGATCCATCAATGCCTCAAAAGTAGTCGATTGCTCGTCAATCTGGATTTTTCCCAACACCCACTCAACCACCAGCTCCTCAAGCACGACGGATTCGATCTGCCCCAGACGCTCACGTTCAGCGTAATACCATTTCACCACCTCATCAGGGGTGTCATAGGTCGAAGCGACTGATTCGACGGTTTCACGTATTTTCTCTGGTGACGCCTTAATATCATTCGCTTTAACGATTTCCGAAATCAACAGGCTCAATGTCACACGGCGACGCGCCTGATCTTCATACATTTTGCCATTGAGATCCAGCCCTTCTAATGGCACTCCCTGCTTACTCAGATTATTCTTCATCTGATTCATCAACGCCTCGATTTCATCATCAACAAGGCTCTTAGGCAGATCCAGTGGATTTTTCTCAAACAGCATATCCATCACGGCCTGCTTGGTTTTACCTTTGATTGCCTGATCCAGCTCATACTGCATGCTCTTGCTCAGCTCACCACGGAGATCATCAAGGCTATCAATGCCATAGTTCCTGGCAAAATCCTCATCGATCTCTGGCAGTTTCGCCTCAGAGACAGTCTGTACAGTCACCGCAAACTGCGCCTCTTTTCCTGCCAGCTCTGTAGACTGATAACCTTCGGGGAAGGTGACATTGACAACAGTTTCGTCGCCCTTCGAAGCGCCAGTCAGCTGATCTTCAAAACCCGGGATAAATGTTCCAGAACCCAGCACTAGCGTCACATTATTGCCTTCGCCACCTGCGAATTTCTCACCGTCAATCGTACCCACAAAATCGATGACCAGCTGATCCTCAGCCTGCGCGGCACGTTCGACTGCTTGCCACTCAACGCGCTGACGACGCATCTTCTCGATCATGCCATCGATATCCGCTTCAGAAATCTCAGCGACAGGCTTTTCAACGCTAACGCCGTCAAACGATGTGAGTTTCACCTCAGGAAAGACCTCAAACGTCGCGGTGTATTCAAGGCTATCGCTCTCTGCAGAAGGCTGCGGTTCAAACACAGGCAAACCCGCTGGCTGCAATTTTTCTGCAGATAAAGCCTCGTAGAAACTTGAACGAGTCACTTCATCCATCACTTCCTGACGTACTTTAGGGCCGTATTTACTAGCAACCACCTTAGCGGGTACTTTACCCGGGCGAAAGCCGGGTAATTTCACTGTACGCGACAGAGACTGAAGACGCTTCTGCACCTCCTGGTCAACACGTTCAGCAGGCACTGCTACCGTCATTTTGCGCTCTAGCGTACCGGTTGCCTCTACAGAAACTTGCATGTCATCTTTCCTCAATTTACTAAAAATAATTCGATCTGTTCTTTAACTGATTGTTGAAACAGCCTCAGGCGAGTGCGAGACGAGGCCAAATCCAGCGAGCACCCCAAAAGGGCGCCAGGAAAGCCCTAAAGGACTTCCCCTCGTCGCGCAGTTTACACGTAGTAAATAAGCATTTCGAGCCGAATTTTCAAGGTTTTACCTTGTCGGGTTAACGTCGCTTCGCCCCGCATGGGATTTTTCAGCTATCTGTTAATGAACTCATAGTATCACCACATGCATACGACGACGCACGCTTACCGAATCAGACACCGACCTGACATAGAAATAGTGAGTGAGAAAATCAAAGATGGTGCGAAAGGAGAGACTCGAACTCTCACGGGTTGCCCCACTGGTACCTAAAACCAGCGCGTATACCAATTTCGCCACTTTCGCAAAGATAAACATATTACGATGTAATATGCTGGCTAACAAAAAACTTCTTGCAGTATATCCTTAAACTGCACACCTTAAAACACCACTCCGCATACCCCAAAATGGTGGGCCGTGTAGGGATCGAACCTACGACCCGCTGATTAAGAGTCAGCTGCTCTACCAACTGAGCTAACGGCCCTGAAATGGGGTGAACGATGGGGCTCGAACCCACGACCACCGGAATCACAATCCGGGGCTCTACCAACTGAGCTACGCTCACCATAAAACTTTTACACAACCTACCATACTTACAATAATATGGCGCGCCTGGCAGGATTCGAACCTGCTACCCTCGGCTTAGAAGGCCGATGCTCTATCCGAATGAGCTACAGGCGCTTAAACCGCCAGGACGACCATCTACAGGTCAAATAATCACAAACCTGAGACAGACTTTACAACAAAAAATGGTCGGGGTAGAGAGATTCGAACTCCCGACATCCTGCTCCCAAAGCAGGCGCGCTACCAGGCTGCGCTATACCCCGAATTTTACGTTAGTTTAAAGCAATCTCGGAAACGTCACGACCATCACTCGTCACAAGGCAGGGGATAATACGCGGCGATAGTGTGATCGTCAATTCCATGACTCACTTTTCTTCACATTTCGGACAAATTTTTTGCCATGCAATCCAAAAAGCCACAAAGCTGGCCAACGCCGCAAATAAATATGTCCACGCGGGCCCCAGCCCTTCCCACGTATAACCACTATACAGACTGCCCACTGCACCCCCCGCACCAAAACTCACACTGCTGTACAGTGCCTGCCCCTTCCCCTGATGTCGGCCAACAAAATATTTATGGATCAATGAAATTGACACCGCATGAAAAACCCCAAAACTGAATGCGTGCAGCAACTGCGCAAAGAGCATCACTGCAAGTGACTCCACCCACCACGCCACCAACACCCAACGCAGCGTCGTCAACGCCAATGCGATCAACAACAGTGCGCGCACGCCAAAGCGAGGGATCAGGCGATGCATCACCACAAAGGCACCGATCTCCGCCACCACACCGAGCGCCCACAGCTGCCCAATCAAGCTGCGCGAATAGCCATTATCATCGAGATAGATCGTATAAAAGGTGTAATAGGGGCCGTGACTCACCTGCACCAGAAAACAGATCAGCAACAGCGCCACCACTGTCGGTTGACGCAACACATTGCGCAGCGGCTCGTGATCAAGTGACAAATGGCCTGCGGCGTGTTCAGGCACCACCAGGCTACTGCACCAGATCGCAGCAAATAGCACGACCAGTACCAGCGGCAGTAGATCTATCCCCTGCGTCTCCAGTAGCGGGCCCACCGCCACCACTGCAATAATAAAGCCCACCGAACCCCACAAGCGGATAGTGCTGTAACGATGCGTACTATCGCCGAGATGGCTCATCGTGGTCGCCTCAAACTGCGGCAAAGTCGCATTCCAGAAGAAGCTGAAGAGGCAGATGACAAAGGCGATCCACCAATAAGAGACGCCAAGAAAAATGCCGCTAAAGGCAACCACTGCTAGCAGCGAACCGAGACGCACAATCATCATACGCCTGCCAGAGTGATCGGCAATCCAGCCCCAGATATTGGGCGCGACAATCTTTGTCGCCATCAGGATTGCTATCAGCTCGCCAATCTCACGTGCGCCAAAACCCAGCGACTGCAGATAAAGCCCCCAGTAAGGGAGTAATGCGCCAAGGGCAGCAAAATAGAAGAAGTAGAAGCCAGAAAGACGCCAGTACGGCGCGGCGTTGTCGTGTGCCGACATTAAGTTTAAGCGGGCGTTAAGGCTGCGCGGGGATCACGGGGGTATCCAACTGCACATCTGCATTTTGCGCACGATGACGCAACATATGATCCATCAGCACTATCGCCAGCATTGCCTCGGCGATCGGTGTCGCGCGGATACCAACGCAGGGGTCATGTCGCCCCTTGGTGATCACCTCCATCGGCTCACCGTTGATATCAACGCTCTTACCCGGCAGACGCAGACTCGAGGTCGCCTTAAGCGCAATGCTCGCCCGAATATGCTGGCCACTGGAGATGCCGCCCAGCACCCCCCCCGCATTGTTACTCAGAAAGCCTTGCGGCGTGATCTCATCGCGATGCACCGTACCCTTCTGCTCAACGCAATCGAAGCCAGCACCAATCTCGACCCCCTTAACCGCATTGATGCTCATCAACGCATGGGCGATATCGGCGTCGAGACGATCAAAAATCGGCTCACCCCACCCCGGCGGCACCCCTTCAGCCACCACATTGATTCGCGCACCGATGGAGTTGCCCTCTTTACGCAGGGCGTCCATATATTTCTCTAGCTCCGACACCTTCGACGCATCAGGGCAGAAAAAGGGATTGTTACCGACCTCATCCCAGTCAAACGCGTCGGCCTTAATTGGCCCGAGCTGCGCCATATAACCACGAATGGTGATGCCATATCGCACATTCAAATATTTTTTCGCAATCGCACCCGCCGCCACGCGCATCGCCGTCTCACGCGCTGACGAACGGCCACCACCGCGATAATCGCGCACACCGTATTTTTGTTGGTAGGTATAGTCGGCGTGACCGGGGCGAAAGCTGTTCATAATGTCGGAGTAATCTTTCGAACGCTGGTCGAGGTTCTCGATCATCAGTCCAATAGGGGTGCCAGTGGTCTTGCCCTCAAAGACACCAGAAAGAATCTTGACCTCATCGGTCTCACGTCGCTGCGTCGTGTGGCGCGACGTTCCAGGCTTACGCCGATCGAGATCGCGCTGTAAATCTGCAACATCTAATTCAAGCCCCGGTGGACAGCCATCAACGATGCAACCAAGCGCGGGGCCATGACTTTCACCAAACGAGGTGACCGTAAAGAGTTTTCCAAATGAATTTCCTGACATGGGCGATATTGTAGCGGAAATCGGGTCACGGCGTCTTGTTCAACATCACCCCATTGCGCTGTTCCAGCACCGTCACCAGCGCCGCCGAATCAAGTTCACCCTGTCCACTATCGATCAACGCATCAAGGTATCCGCTGACAAGTTCGGTACCTGGCAATGTCACCTCGCACTCAGCTGCAGCTTCACGCACGATGTGTAAATCTTTTTGATGCAAGCTTGCTTTGAAGCCAGGCAAAAAGTCATGCTCAAGCATGCGCCGCCCATGCACCTCAAGAATACGGCTGCCGGCAAAGCCTCCCATCAACGCCGCGCGCACCTTGCGTGGCTCGACACCCGACGCCTCAGCCAACACAAACGCCTCTCCTATCGCCGCCATCATCTGCGCCACAATAAGTTGATTGCACGCCTTCGCCACCTGCCCCGCACCACTACCCCCCACATGGGTAATGTTTTTACCGATCACTTCAAACAGCGGCCTGAGCCGTTCAAACACGTCGGCCTTACCGCCAACCATTATCGATAACGTGCCAGTCTCAGCACCAACCGTGCCGCCCGAGACCGGCGCATCGAGCATCTCGACGCCCTTCTCCGCCAACTGTTGTGCCGCGGTGCGTGTGACACCCGGCGAGATGGTGCTCATATCGATCACGACACTGCCCGCGCGCGCACCGTGGATCACACCCTGCTCACCAAGCACTACCTCCTCGACATCGCAGCTATCTGAAACATTGGTGATGATCACGTCACACTGTGCCGCCAGTGCCTGCGGTGACGAGTAAGATGTTGCACCCGCATCAATCAATGGCCGCAACACCGATTCACGCCGGGCATACACGGCCAATGGATAACCCGCATGCAGCAGATTCAGCGCGATCGGCCGCCCCATCAATCCCAGCCCGATATAGCCTACACGCTCATTCATCCCCATTGACTCCACTCAATCATTGATCTGGTATTCGATCGGCAGGCCTGCCTGTGATGCAGACGATCACTACCCCCTGACTTACACGATAGTATAACGAGATTAATCAGGGCTTCGTTGCTACGATCCTGCGCCGCCCCTGAGTATCCTTAATCCAGACCTCACGATAATCACCGCGCTCCAGCTTCAGCAGTAGACAGGGGCTCGTCAACATCTGTCCGACCATCATATCGCGGGCCGGCGCCACCCATTCAAGCACGATCTCAGCATGCCCCTGCTCTATCCTGGAAACAGACTCGTTCAGCTCTAAACGGTAACCCAGCGTGGGGCGCTGCCCCATCTCCACCAGCACCACCGCATCACGGCTAAAGTCGATATCCGGTGGGATGATTAACTTTCCACCACGGATATTGCGTTTAAATCCTTGATAGATCTGCGCCAATTGTGCGCTGCTGGATACCCATGTGACCCTGGTATCGGATTCCACACGACCACACTGATGACTAGCGTATAGCGATTCAACGGCCACAAGATTTGAGATACGATCACTTCCCACATCATGACTGGTACTGGCGGTACATGCCACAGAACCGATCCCGATCGCGAGCGATAATAATCCTGTTAAAATTTTCATCTGTTTATTTGCAGCTGTTTTGTCGTTGGCATTGAACGCTGAATCCCTTTAGAACCTTTCACCGCCTCTAATATCGAACTGGCCTGAATGCCCACACTAAAGTCCGTAATAAAATCGAGTCCCGTATGAAGATCATCAGCCTTAATAGTACGGAGCTGACCTAGCGAGAAATAGGCCCCACAAGCCTCACCAGCATCACAAATTTCAAAATCATTATCAAGGTCTGTACCGCCAATGACATAATATTCGCGGCCAGTGACAAAAGAGACATTCTCAAACTGGTATTGATAGCGGCCTCCCTGCGCCGCACCTTGCCACTGATCCACCAGGCTAAAGTCAGCGGCATCCAGCAGCAATACATAGTGGTAACCGGCATCGGCATTGAGCGCCTGAGCCATCACCTGCATCGATACCGGTACTGTTACGCTGTTCACGGAAGAGGCAAAGACAATATCGGCCTGGTAGGGGCCGTCTGGCAGCGCATCCCTGTCAATGGTCACGCGGTAAAGCCCCAGTTTTGAAGTAGCATCCACCGACTCCTCACTCACGGTCAGCCACGCCGGCGCACCACTCACCGTAACCGAGTTTATCTGCAAAACACCATTACCCACATTACTCACCGCCAGTATCGCAGTGGTTTCCACCGCTCCCATATTGAGCGATGCTGGTGAGATACCGAGCGAAGGACTGACAGGTGGAGCAGTCCCGCCATCAAGTGCTTGCGCCTCCACTACAGCGCTATAAGCATTTATCAGGCCGTGGCCAAAGGTATCGTCTCGACCTGACACACCAAGATCTTCAACGATTGCGCCACTCTGCAACAGTGCGTCGACATTCGTCGGGGTTAAACCACTATAACTCGACTTCATCAACGCCACCACACCCGCTACGTGCGGAGCTGCCATCGACGTGCCATTATAGACATCGTAGATATAATTCAATGTCGCACCCGAATCGTCGCCCAGCGTGCTCAACACACCATCGCCTACACCATCACCATTGATATCCGTGCCTGCATTGCCACCGGGAGCCACGACATCGACAGTCGCGCCGTAGTTAGAATAAGAAGCCTTCTGTTTACTAATATCCACCGCGGCAACCGAGATCACGCCAGCATAGGCGGCTGGGTAGTTAGGCGCACTCGAATTTTCATTACCGGCAGCGGCCGTCACAATTACGCCGGCATTACGCACCTCGGTATAGAGATCCTGTTCAATTTGCGTATAGCCACCAACCCGGCCCAGGCTCAGATTGATCACATCGGCCCGTTGCGATGCATTCAGGGTAATTCCGGAGTCGTTACTCAGACCGGCGGCATAGCGCACCCCCTGCATGATGTCATAGCTGGTACCACCAAACTTACCCAGCACGCGCACCGGCATAATCTTCACGCCTGGCGCAACTCCTGCCACGCCACTACCAGTTGCAGGAGAAAATGCCGTAGCTGCCGCCACCGTGCCAGCCACATGCGTGCCGTGAAATGAGCTCGTCCCTACACCAAAGCTATCACCGGGATCATCAGGATTGGCATCAATGCCCGGCTGGCCATCACCCGAGTTGGTGTCGCTGCGGATAAAATCATATCCACCGTCGGCCGAGAATTGACCTAGCAGGTCCGGATGGCCAAGCAATACCCCGGTATCGATCACCGCCACTGTGACACTCGACGCGCCTGTTTCGAGATCCCATGCGGCCGGCAGACTGATCAGTGGATAGTGCCATTGATTACTATACAATGGATCCGTCGGCACCGCGCTCGCCCGGTGGATATAGTTCGGCTCTGCATAGAGCACATCTGCACGTTTACGCAGCGCCTTGATCACCTGCATTGTTTCGAACTTGAGCTGCTTGTCGGGATCACTAAAGCGGAACGGGTGATGAGCGCGGCTTTGCACCAGTCCCAGGGCATTAAAGGTGGCCTGTCGCGCCTGCGAAGCACCAAGCTTCGTCAATTGTGGGCCCTGATAACTACTGTTACCCGCACTAGCCTGTAGTCCTAATGCAGCAGCCCGTTCTGTCGGCGTCTGTAGTGCTAATGGCACACTCATGTCTTCACGAAATTTGACGATCACATCCCCCGCGACAAACTCATCGGTAGAGACCAGTCGACCAGGCACATACTGAGGCGCGATCTGTCCGACCGTCAGCGTATAACTGGAATAACCAGAGACTACACGCACCTCAATAAAATAGTCGCCACTTACTGCGCCACCAGGAAGTGTAATCGTTTCAATATCGCCAGTTCCGGGCGCCCCATAATCCGGCGCAGCGGTATCGACACTGCCATCATCATTATAGAGGTAGAGATCCAGATCACCGGCAGGGTGATCCGCAATCGTGACAGTGACCGTCTGTCCGGCCTCCAGGTGAATACTGTAAAAATCTGTGGGGTCTCCGACACCATATGAATCACCGAAAGGACCTTTACTCACTACATTCAGGTAACCTCCAAGGGTGACCGGATTGGGCAATGGCTGAGCAACAGTATAGGTATCGTTGGGGGTATAAGCGGCAAACGGATCATTAACATCAACATCGACGACGGCCCCTGCGGCAATGCCTATGGTGCCAGTGAGCGTCATCGTGGATGGCGGAGGTGGAACAGAAGCTGGTGCTCCGCCACCGCCGCCACTGCTACAGCCAGCGATAAAGGCAGAGAAGATTAAATATAGAAAAATACGGGAATGGCTTTCCCGGTTTGAACAACCACCTGTAGCACGCATGATGAAAACTCCGACAAACCATTCCGGCACCCTTTTGACGATGACACGATTGTGTCGCTACTTCGCTAAAAATTATTTGGCGTCCATGCCAATAATTCACTCACTTACGCGACAACTAATTCCTTTTGCCCCGACCGCCCTGCGTCCGCAGCGTTTTCGCACAACCTTGTTC
>CALZMY010000204.1 GCA_945788675.1 uncultured Gammaproteobacteria bacterium
ACGGATATTTTTCAAGTTGGTTACTGGCAAAGCCTGGCATCGGCATGGTGCCAGGTGGGAATTTGACTCGACCTTCATAGTGGTTTGTATCAATGGTGTAGCTAAAACGGATATCGGGGAGCAGATCGTTTTCTTCAGATGCGAGGCGGGTTGCAACAATCTCACCAGTGACAGATGGCCACTGACCGGTTGCCTTGCCTCTGTGGAAGGCGCGCCAGCCAAAAGCAGTAATGATCAATCCGACGACGATAAATGCACCGATGATGATGGCGTAGTAGTTCAATGTGGTTTCTTCCGCATTAATTAATGTGGACAGTATACCTCATTGGTAAAAGACTATGGTGTCGGTGTCGGCGTGTTTATGTCAGGGGGTTGGTAATACTCAATACAGCCGGGTGATGTTAGAGGGTGTGTTTTGTTGTGAGGTCTCCGCTGCATGTGCTGAGAGTTTTCTTTCCAGCGCCATTTTGGTGAAGGTCAACGCCCCTGCGGCTACCTGTGTCGATTGAAAATGGTAATTGGAAATCAGACATTCCACGGGCAGGTGCAGTGCTGAACGAGTTGTAATGGCGAATTTTGTCCATGCAATGATGGGGAGGTCATTAAGGCTTCTGTCGACGCATGCCCAGGAATCGTGATCAATGATAATATCAATGTATTGAAAGCGTGGGAGTGAGAGTCGTATCGGCAGTGACAGGCGTTGCGTGGCAATACGTATGGTGTTGAACACCTCAGCCTCAATGGTGGTTTGAGCGCTTGAGTAGACCGGAATATCTTTTAATCGTTTTATCATTGCCTAAGGTCTCCATCTGCTATTTGTGACCTCTCTATTTATTTGAGCGGCAGATTGACTGTTTCCCTTTAGCTTTGTGGGATAGAATCTCACTATTGAACGCAGATGTTTTTTTACCGAAGGTGGGAAAAATGAACTATTTTCATATCGATGGCCGACTTTTTATGACGGCGCTGGTGCTGGTTTTAACAGTGATGTTGTCGCAAGCGCTATATGCTGAAGAGATTGGTAGCGTCAGTACTAAATTTAAACTGATGGGGGCCAATGACACGATTGTGGTAGAGGCGTTTGATGACCCATTGATTCCCGGCGCAACCTGTCACCTGAGTCGCGCCAAAACAGGGGGGGTGAGCGGTTCTCTGGGGCTTGCCGAGGATACTTCTGACGCCTCGATCGCCTGTCGGCAAACGGGAAAAATCACCCTGCCTGGTCGAATAAAATCTGGCGAATTCAATGGCCAGGAGGTGTTTAAGAAGAGTACATCGCTGCTGTTTAAGTCGCTGCAGGTGGTGCGATTTTATGATGCTAAACGTAATACCCTGATCTATCTGAGTTATAGCGACAAGCTGGTCGATGGCTCGCCAAAAAATAGCATTTCGACGGTTCCTGTGATGAACTGGCAGCAATGAAGTTATTACTATCACGCTGTTGTCTGATCGTTTTATTATTGGGTACTACTGCAAATATTATGGCAGATGACAAACTAGAGCCCTGTCCTGATAGCCCCAATTGTGTCTCATCGCTGGCCACTGATGATCACCGGATTGCGCCGATGAGCTATGGTGGTGATCGTGCCACGGCACGCTTGCGTTTGTTGATGGCGTTGTCGCAGCTCGACAATGCCGAGATCGTTGAAGACACCCGCTCCTTCTTGCGCGTGAAGGTGACGAGCTCAATATTGCGTTTTATCGATGATGTGACTTTCTTTTTTGATGATGAAAAAGCGTTGATACAGATGCGATCGGCATCGCGCAGTGGCTATTATGATTTTGGTGCCAATCGTCGTCGTCTCGAAGGTATTCGTGAACTGTATGAGCAGCAATAACGGCTAGTGGCCTGATTATCGGGAGGCTAACGGGGGCTCGACCTGAGTGGAGTGAAGAGTGATTCAAGCCCATTAAGCTTGATTTCATGGACGATGCTGAGTAGTTCACCGAGTTCGCCCGGTGGAAAGCCCTTGCTGGCAAACCACACTACGTAGGGTTCTGGCAGGTCGATCAGCAATCTACCGCTGTACTTACCAAATGGCATGCGGGTGTGAATCAGCTTCTTCATGACGCCAGGGTCTGGCAGCAGGGAGGGTATCTCGGTAGGTGTTTTCATGTTTAATAGCATAGTTTACTTTGATGTTGACGGTAGATCGACTAAAATCCCCTTTACGCAGGAGATTTGAAACAGTCAATTTCCTCTACAGCCCTTCCCGGCAATGCAACGGTTGACGGGCATAATCAATCCACTCACAGGACTTATATTAATGTCATCCCAAATCGAAGCGCAACTGACGGATGAAGAGTTCTCCGAATTAGATGGTTTTCTGCTGGCCTCGGAGGAGGGCGAAGATCGTCTTACCGTCGATGAGGCACATGGCTACCTGACGGCGCTGACCGTTGGGCCGGAGATGACCGAATGCGATGAGTGGCTTGAAGCGGTATGGGGCACACCACTATTTCCTGATGCTGCGAGTGAAGCGCGCATGCGTAGTTACCTGTTACGTATGCAGCAGGAGATTGCCACTGCCCTGACCAGTGAATCGACCTTCGAGCCGATGATGCTTGAAGAGGTGGACGGTGATGAGGTGGTTGAGTCTTACGAAGGGTGGTGTTTTGGTTTTATGCTGGGTGTTGCCAGTCAGAGCAATCACTGGGAACAGTTGCCGAAGGCTGAGCAGACGTTGTTGGCCCCCATCGCGAAACTTGCTCTGCTGCATGATGATGAAGAGAGCGACATGGATGATGAGGAGTATGAGGCCTGGATTGAGATGTTGCCGGGTTCAGTCGTTGGACTCTATAACTACTGGCGCAATCGACAGCACTGATCCCTGTTTGGTGTTATTGTTTTGGCTCGGTTAGCAGTTTCGTCTCAGTGGGATCCCGCATTTGCATTGCGTTCACCGATGTTTTCAACCCTGGCGGCATTCGAGACGTGGTGCCACGCATTTGAAGATAAATGGCCGATGCTTGACGACTACCAGCGTCTGCTGGAGCAGCAGACCTCACCTGTAATGACGAGAAATGGATCTCCGTTGCGTATTGTCCCCCAGGCAGACAAACCTGGCAGTTTTGAACAGCACTATGCGCCGCGCATCTACATGCGTGGCGAAATCCAGACGCGTAGCGAGAACTGGCACGATTTTTTTCAGTTGCTGACGTGGATCATGTTTCCTCGTACCAAGGCGCTGATCAATGAGATTCATATCCCGTTGGCGCAGGCGCGTATTAAGTCTGGTGCCGAATTGGGTAGACGTACGCCACTTGAAAATATGTTGTCCCTGTTTGATGAGGGTGGGGCAGTGGTGGTTTCATCAGATGAAAAATTGTTGCAGATGATCCGTGAATTTCAGTGGAAGCCACTTTTCTGGCAACAGCGGACAGCGTTGCAGCAACAGCTCAGGTGCATCGTCTTTGGTCATGCCATGTATGAAAAGGGACTGGAGCCCTATGTCGGTATGACTGCCAATGCTATTCTACTTCACTGTGAAGAGCGATTTTTTCAGTTAAGCAATCATGAACAGCTGGCGTGGGTTGATGCTACCCTGGTTGAGGTGCTTGCAAGCCGTGAGCAATTGAGTGTGCCGAGAGATCTTGCCCCTTTTCCGATTCTGGGAATGCCGGGTTGGGATGAGGATAACAGTGAAGAAGGGTATTACGACGACCATCACTATTTTCGTGCTGGACGACGTGGCCCAAAAGCAAAGAAGTAATCATTTTATTGAGAAGATATAAAGTATGCAGATGCAAAATCAGATCGAACAAAAACTCAATGATGCACTGGCCCCACAGCATCTTGAGGTGATCAATGAGAGTGGCAATCACAATGTGCCGCCAGGTTCTGAATCCCACTTCAAGGTGGTGATGGTGTCAGATGTATTTGTCGATGAGAGCCTGGTCAAGCGTCATCAGAAAGTTTATCAAGTGCTGGCAGATGAGCTTAAGTCCGGCGTGCATGCGCTAGCATTACACCTCTATACCCTTGAAGAATGGCATGAGAAACATGGGCAGGCACCTCTGTCACCACCGTGTATGGGTGGCGACAAAGGGTAGTCGAAGTCAACCGCTGCTAGTAACGTCCGTTGGACTTATTGATGTAATTGGTGAGCTGTTCTGTCTCGCGGTTCATGCGTCGTAGATTATTGTGAGTGATGCGGAACAATGCGCGCATGACTTTGTAGACAATATCGGGTCGGCTCTGGAGCAGGGCTTCGAATGGTGCAGGTTCCAGTGTGTAGATAGTGGCGTTGCCGACGGCTCGCAGTGTCGCGCGGCGCGGTGTACGGTCGACAAAGGCGCGGGTTCCGGCCACTTCACCTGGTGACATTGTATAAACGGGAATCTCTTTGCTTGCCTCAGAGCTGATGACATTGAGTTTGCCGTCGGCCAGCAGAAAGAGGGTATGTTCGTGGCCCCTTTCATCGATCAGGGATTCACCATCACTAAGTTCGCGTATTTCCATGATATTGGCAATCACTGCACACTCTTTGAGGCTCAATTCATTGCCAAGTGATGATGTTCCTATCTTTTCAACGTCTGGTTTTTCGCTCATTTCTTGACTCCCAGGGTGATGATATAGCGTGTTAGCGTTGTGTACTCTTGCCTCACAGGAGCGTGTGAGATCATAGAGACGGTCAAACAGTTAACGGGAAGAGATGTTTTTTCTTTATTGCTGATAATATTTATTTTTTGTCTCGCAATTTAATCTATTGAAATTAGATAGATATCTATTGTATGTGAATATGTGTTCAGTTGTCTGTTTTTTCAAGCTTGTGTGGATGTGCTGGGTGGGATCGACATTATTCACCAACAAACATTATTGCCTGTTATTTGTCCCGCGTTCCAGCTGAAGGCAGCATGCTGGCGGAGGTAAAGTTTTCTGCTGTTTTATCCGATGATAGTGGTGAGCGGTGCCTCGCTTAGGGATTCCTTTGGCACCTGCTTTTCATGCATATGCTTTGCTCTCCTTGTGATGTGGTATTCGAGGAAAAGACCTTATTAAATAAATGCTTACTCAAGTTCGGTGGTGCCGATGATAGAAAAGGAACTCAATGAGGTTATTGAACAGGCTGGCTATGATATCAGTCTGAATGCGGATGCAGGGAATCAATATTTTACTTTTCTGATGGCGGATCACGAATATGGTGTTGATATCCTGCGTATTCAGGAGATCAGGGGCTGGAGTGGGGTGCGCCAGATTCCACAGCTGCCATCCTATATTAAAGGGGTGATCGATCTGCGCGGTAATGTAGTGCCGATCATTGATCTGCGCGAACGCTTTGGTATGACGTCTGCTCCATATAATGGTTTGACTGTTATTGTCGTGATGAAAGTGATGGGCGCCAGAGGTGAGCAGGTGATGGGGGTGGTAGTGGATGCTGTGTCGGATGTCCATGATATCGCCCCGGAAGATCTCAAAGTTGCACCGGAGATGAATGGTAATATCGATGTTGGTTTTATACAACACATCGCCACAGTGGATGACAAGATGGTGGTTCTGCTTGATATTGACGAGTTACTTGGCAATCTGCCGCGTGATGTGCCGAAGCAACAGACGGTGAAGAGTGAGGCTCAGCGGGCAACAGAATTAGACGATAACGATGTCACGGTTGCCAGTCTTGCAGCGGATGTGCTGGAGTCATCATTTAATGCGCTGACTTCTGATGATGTGGAACTGCTAGAGTCAAGCTTTGCAGCATTGGAACCGCAGGCTGACGAGTTAGTGGCGAGCTTTTATTCAAGACTCTTTGAGCGATACCCCGAAGTCAAACCGATGTTTGCCAACAGCGATCTTGTTGAGCAGCAGAAAAAATTGCTTGCCGCATTGCAGTTGGTGATCAGTAATCTGAGGAATCCAGAGGTATTACAAGAGACATTGAAAAGCCTGGGCAAGAAGCATCAGGCATATGGTGCCGAGGCGGCACATTTTGATGCCGTGGCGAGTGTGATGCTTGATGTGCTAGCGGAATTTGCCGGTGATCTTTGGAGTGCACCGATGGCAACGGCGTGGGGTGATGCGCTGGGGGCCGTCAAGGCTGTGATGCTTGAAGGATATCAAGATTGAATTTTTTCAGGTGATCAATCAATGAGAAAGGCCGACATTAGTCGGCCTTTCTCATTTCAGATTAGATTGTCTGTTATTTGTATCTTAGCCGACGGCCCCGGATTTACGCGCATCGTAGCCTTCGATCAATTGCTGAACCTTGATTTCATCATATTCACGTAGACCACTTAACACCATATTTTTTTCACCTTTGCCGATGATGTTGCCATTCGATAGCAAATTAAAGGTCAGGCAGACGCTGCCACGTTTGCCATCGACTTCGAGTGTTGAGTTATTCAGTTCGAGCTGAGGTTGTTCGATGTTAAGGTCATCGATGTCGATTACCATGCTTTCATAGATCACCAGGGGGCGATCTGGATTGATCATCACCCGGTGTTTTGCCATCAGGGGAACAAGGATGTGGGGGAATGTCTGTCCGGAGAACTCTACATAACGACAGGTGAGGTGGTGGACCAGGTCAGAGTCTTTGGAAGTCGCGCCGCTACGAGTAATGCTGAGATACTCTTTGTCATTATCATCGACAATGGTGATCTTGCCATCAGTCTCGTCGTTAAAATGAAGCGCCACGCCGTCAGGGACCATGCCTGAAAAGGTAAAACGCATCTTCTGGCTGATGCCGTATTTATTGAGCAGCAGCGCAAATAACAGATCACCGGGGACACAAAAGCGTTTTGCCGCTTCATCGTGAATGGGATTGAAATCGCCGGCAATCCCTTTGGCAAAATCGCTGGCCTGTTTACGCGAGAAGTGGATCTTACTGGACGCTTCGCTATAAAAATTTTCTAACAGCATGGATTCTGATTCACTTGGCTGAGTGGAGGGGGCTTGTGTGCATTGTTTCAATAATATCACGATTTTATCAGTATCGAGTATTGGTTGTGTGTTGCTGTAATTAAATTAATAATGCTGTGCTGCCAGATTCATTTCAGAGCCATTCTGAATTCAGAGTGAGCGATGCTGTTGGGCGGCGCTTTATTTTACCGAAATACGACTGGACTATGTTCTTTCCTGCGATTTTATTTATGCTGTTTTTTTCGGCAGCGATGTTGTCGTTGTGGTGTGTGCCACAGCGTGGTCGCATGATTTGGTTGCCCTGGTGGTTGTTTGCAGGTGCGCTCACTGTTTGTTTCTATCAGGGCTGGATGCAGCCGATGGCGCTGTTGTGGCCAGGGTTGCTGGTTGCCGCACTCTGGCAGTTACAGCGGTCAGGACAAGACTGGTGGCATTATCTCTTGTTGACGGGGGTGGTGGTGTTGAGTCTGGCGCTGGCTACACACCTGTTGCCTGGCTTTTCTCCCATCCCGGTGTTTGCAGAGCAGCACTATCGAAATCTCGATAAAGCCTGTGTCGCCTTTGTGCTACTAGCATTACTGGGGTCGCGGATGACGCAGTGGGCCGAACTGCGTAACGCATTTTCTATTACGTGGCCGTTCTTTGTGATATCTCCCGCGGTGATTTTTTCACTGGCGTGGCTGCTTGGGGGGATCAATGAGTCTGGTTTCGGCATCCCCCAGCATTTTTGGCTGTGGGCCTGGGGAAATCTGCTGGTGACCTGTGTGGCCGAAGAGCTCTTTTTTCGAGGGTTGCTGCAACGCTATCTGGTCACAAAATGGCACGACAGGCGCTGGGGGTGGCAGGCGGCGCTGTGTCTGGTATCACTGCTGTTTGGCCTGGTACATATTGGAGGCGGGATGCAGTTTGCGCTGCTGGCAGCCATCGCCGGGCTTTTTTATGGCGGGGCCTATCACCTTAGCGGACGCATTGAGATACCGATCCTGCTACATTTTTTTATCAATCTGCTGTATGTGGTGCTTCGCGGATAGCTCGTTTGTAATGCGTGCGTTTATCCTTTTTATACACCCTCAAACGCCACCCCGATGGTGAATAGCTCTTTATCCGCAGCATTTTTTACCCATTTGACGCGGGCAGGTTGCGCACCAGTAAACCCCTCGATCCCTTCGAGCCACAGTTCGTCATCGATTTCGTGAGGGACGCCGACCTGCATGCCAAGCCCACCCTTGCTGATATCGATAATAGTGGCAGGAGAGTAAACACGCTCATTACTGTTTTCAGCATCAATGTGCAGAAAATAGATGGTCTCTTCATTGAGTGAGGTGCGTGGAAATCGGCGTTGTTCAGCACTCATGTGATCTCTCTCCCTGTTTTGGATTGAAAAGTTATTAATCAATATTACGGCTGCTGTTGTGCCTTGGTGATCATTTCATGTGCATGGGCACGGGTCTGATCGGTGATGTCGATACCGCCGAGCATGCGCGCGATCTCTTCGTTGCGTTTTTCCTCATCCAGTGTTTGCACCTGAGTCTCGACACGCTTATCAGTCAGCTGTTTGTTAACCTGTAGATGATGATGACCCAATGCGGCCACCTGTGGCAAGTGGGTAACACACAATACCTGGCGTGAGTTGCCAAGTTCGCGTAGTTTTTGGCCGACAATTTCGGCGACACGGCCACCAATGCCAACGTCGACCTCATCGAAGATCAGTGTTGGGATGCCCCCTTGTTGTGATGTAATCACCTGTATGGCAAGGCTGATACGTGATAGTTCACCACCGGAGGCGATCTTATTGAGCGCCTTGGCCATCTGGTTTGGGTTTGTTCTGACCAGAAATTCGATCTGCTCTGTGCCGTGTACGGTAAACTTTTCATCGTCACCATCAGACTGAAGGGGCGTGACTGTGATCTCGAAGGCGCCCCCTGGCATGCCGAGCCTGTGCATGTTGTCACTGACGAGCCGGTTGAGTTTTTTAGCGGCGCTGCGGCGTCCTTTGCATAGTTTGCTCGCGAGTTTACGGTAGTGTGTCGCTTTTATTTCGATCTCTTTTTCGAGCTGATCCAGTGTCGCGTCTGCATTATCCAGGGAGGCCAGCTCGTCGCATAGCGTCTGATAATGTGCTGGCAACTCCGTTGGCCGTACGCGGTGTTTACGTGCTGCATCATGGATATCGCTGAGACGCTGTTCCACTTCGCTGAGGCGTTGCGGGTCAAGCTCCAGTGCATCGAGCTGCTGGCGCAGTTCGTGTGTCGCTTCGTTGATCTGAATGGCGGCGCTTTCCACCATCTCGACTACCGGGACGAGCTGTTTATCACTATCGAGCAGCGGTTGCAGCAGGGTGGTGACCCGCTGCAACTGGTGGCTGATGGCGTGGTCATCATCGTCCAGTCTCTGTAGCGCTGCCTGGCTGGCATTGATCAGTTGTCCCGCATTGGCGAGACGTTTGTGTTCCTCTTCCAGTTGTTGCAGGCCGTTGGTCGTCAGGTTGAGTGCCTTAAGCTCTTCGGTCTGGTGGCGTAGCAGTGTCATCTGCTGGTCACGGGAACGGGCGGCTTCGTTGAGCGTTGTGAATTCACGGTTGATCTTTTGCCACTGGCGGAAGGTGATGGCGACTTCATCGACAACTGTTTTGTGGTTGGCGTAGCGATCCAGCAGACGACGCTGTTCATCGCGTCTGACCAGTGACTGGTGTTCGTGCTGGCCGTGGATGTCGACCAGCTGCTCACCCAGTTCGCGTAACATTTGTAGCGTCGTTGGGCGGCCGTTGATATAGGCCCTGGAGCGTCCTTCTCTGGTGACAGTGCGGCGCAGCTGGCATTCGCCCGGATTACTGTCGTCATCGAGCTCATTGGAATGGAGCCATGTGGTTGCCTGCTCTGCATCGCTGAGTTCAAAGGTGGCGCTGATCTCGGCACGTTCGCTGCCGTGCCTCACCATGTCGCTGTCGGCACGGTCGCCAAGCACCTGTCCCAGGGCATCTATTAGTATCGATTTACCCGTGCCGGTTTCGCCAGTGAGTACTGACAGGCCGTTATTGAAATTGAGGTCGAGTTGTTCGACGATGGCAAAATTACGGATGTGGATGTGACTTAGCATGATGCGATATTTCGTTACGAAGTTTCGGCCCAGTGGAGTTTAGCCCTGAGAATCTCGTAATGGTCGTGTTGTGACGGGTGGATCAGCTGGATGGGCTGTTCCTTCTTTTTGACCTGGATGCGATCACCAGAGGAGAGTCCAAAACTGATCTGGCCATCACAGGTGACCTGTGCATTGTCATGATTGCGCTCGCAGATCACCACCTCCACTTCTTTGTCGCCATCGATCACGATGGGGCGATTGCTCATGGTGTGTGGGCAGACAGGCACCAGCAGCAGGGCGTTGAGCGTTGGGTCGATGATCGGTCCGCCGGCAGAGAGGGCGTAGGCAGTCGAGCCAGTGGGTGTCGAGATGATCAGCCCGTCGGAACGCTGCTGGTTTACCAGTTTGCCGTTGATATAGGTCTCCAGTTCGATCATGCGGGCGACATTCCATTTGTGGATGACGACGTCATTGAAGGCGCTCGCCTCATTGAGCTTTTCGCCCTGGCGGATGATGGTACTGTTGAGCAGAAAGCGTTCTTCTGTGATGTAGTGGCCTTGCAGGATCTCGCCGAGGTATTCGATCATATTATCGTGTGAGATGTCGGTCAGAAAGCCGAGACGGCCAAGATTGACACCGGCCAGCGGCACATTGTGATCGGCCAGTGCGCGTGCGGCGTTGAGCAGTGTGCCGTCACCACCGACGACGATGGCGAGGTCGCAGCGCTCACCAATTTCATTACGGCTACAGACCTGCAGTGAACTGTTGACGACAATATCGGCATTCACCTCGTCGAGGTAGACGGTCAGCCCCTGTTCCAATAGCGATTGACTAAGGGTCTCCAGTGCCTCGCCAACGCGCGGGTCACTCTGTTTGCCAATCAGGCCGATGGTTTTAAATGTTTGTTGTGTCATCGTTTTTTCCGTTTCTCACGAATTTCCTACACGCCTCGTTGCGAAAGTATCACGGACGCCACAAATCGCCAATAACTTCATTTTATCAATGACTTGCAAATTCGAGTTTAGCACTCTAAGATTGCGAGTGCTAATATCTGCAACCCATATTTAAACAGCTGATTAAGACCTGAGATAGACAGTGGCAGAAGAACTTGGAGATCGCGCTCAGCATCTGCTTAAGGTGTTAGTGGAGAGCTATATTCGCAGCGGACAGCCGATCGGTTCGCGTGCGCTAGCGCGTGATTCCGGGCTTGATGTGAGTGCGGCGACGGTGCGCAATGCGATGGCCGATCTTGAAGAGCTTGGCATGGTCTGTTCACCTCACACCTCAGCCGGGCGTATCCCGACTAATAAGGGTTATCGCATCTTTGTTGATTCACTGCTGACGATCAAACCGCTGAGTGAGCGCGAGATTGTGACGATGCGCGGTCAGCTTGGCAGGGAAGAGTCGGATCGGGAATTAGCGGCATCGGTCTCAAACTACCTTGCGGGGATTACAGAGATGGCCGGGATGGTGATGATCCCGCGTACCGCGAAGCGTTCTTCGTTGCGCCATATCGAGTTTATGCCGCTCTCTGATAACCGCGTCCTGGCGATTTTGGTGATCAACGAAAAAGATGTGCAGAACACGGTGATCAAGGCGGATCGCCATTATTCGGCAGCGGAGTTACAGCAGTCAGCCAATTATCTGAATAGCGAGCTGGCGGGGCATGAACTGTTTGATGTGCGTCATCGTATTCTCAAGGAGTTGCGCGAGACCAAGGCCGGTATGGAGCAGATGATGCATCAGGCGATTACGATGGCTGAGCAGGTATTTGATCAGCCAGCATCACCGTCGGATAGCGATGATTTTGTGATGAGTGGTCAGACTCGTTTGATGGAGTTCGAAGAACTGTCAGATATCGATAAATTGCGTGGTCTGTTCGAGGCCTTTAATGAAAAACAACAGATCCTGCAGCTGCTGGATCAATGTCTCGATGGCGATGGGGTGCAGATCTTCATCGGTGATGAGTCGGGTTATGGCGTGCTGGATGAGTGCAGTATGGTGACCTCTGGCTATCAGGTGGATGGCGAGGTACTTGGAATTTTGGGTGTGATTGGCCCGACACGGATGGCCTATGAGCGAGTGATCCCAATTGTCGATGTGACGGCAAAATTGGTGAGCGCCGCCTTGGCTCAGTCAAAATAGCCCCTATTATAGATTAATTATTATCACAATTTCTGGATTGGAGAGTCATAGATCATGAGTAAAGAACAGGAAGTATCTAGCAGCGCTGAAGAGATTCAGGCGGCATCTGAAGGTGAAATCGAGTCTGGAAATGAGCAGGTGGTTGAAGGTGAAGCCCCGCTCCAGTCACACGAAGAGCTGTTGCTGACGCTGCAAGATGCGCAGGCAAAGGCGGATGAATACTGGAACCAGCTGTTGATGGCCCGGGCGGATCTTTCTAACGTGCAGCGGCGCGCAGAGCGTGATCTGGCCAATGCCCATAAATATGGTGTAGAGAAGCTGGCGCTGGAGCTAATCCCGATTAAGGACAGTATGGAGCTGGGGATGGCAGCCGTTGCCGAAGGTGATGAGCAGGATGAGGGGCGCGCCAAGATCAGGGAAGGGATGGAACTGACGCTACAGATGTTCTCTGGCGTGCTGGAGAAATTTGGCATCAAAGAGGTTAATCCGCAGGGCGAAAAGTTTAACCCTGAGTTTCATCAGGCGATGTCGATGCAGGAGACCAGCGATTTTGCCCCGAATACTGTGATGGCGGTATTTCAGAAAGGTTACGTGTTGAGTGATCGTCTGATTCGTCCTGCGATGGTCGTTGTGTCGAAGGCTGCGGCAGGCCAGGACGATCAGCAGAATAAAATTGATGAAACGGCTTGAAAAGCCGAATCACAGACATTATATCGAGATGCAAGCTTAATAAATTTTTTATAAACAGATAAGTAATAACAGATTTAACAACGGAGATTCAGGATATGGGAAAAATAATTGGTATTGACTTGGGTACCACCAACTCTTGTGTAGCAGTGATGGATGGTGACAAGCCGCGTGTGCTCGAGAACAGCGAGGGTAACCGTACCACCCCATCTGTTGTTGCTTACACTGATGATAACGAAATTCTGGTAGGGCAGTCGGCCAAGCGCCAGGCAGTCACCAATCCTATCAACACCCTGTTTGCAATCAAGCGTCTGATCGGACGTCGTTTTGATGAAGAAGTGGTACAGCGTGATATCAAACTGGTGCCATACAATATTGTCAAGGCTGACAATGGTGATGCCTGGGTTGAGGTTAATGGTAATAAGATGGCCGCCCCTGAGGTCTCCGCACGTGTTTTGATGAAGATGAAAAAGACCGCTGAAGATTTTCTCGGTGAAGAGGTGACAGAAGCTGTCATTACCGTACCAGCCTATTTTAATGATTCGCAGCGTCAGGCCACCAAGGATGCAGGCAAGATCGCTGGTCTTGATGTGAAGCGTATCATCAATGAGCCAACTGCGGCGGCGCTGGCCTACGGCATGGATAAAAATCGTGGTGATTCCAAGATCGCAGTTTATGATCTGGGTGGTGGTACCTTTGATATCTCAATTATCGAGATTGCAGAGATTGAAGGTGAGCATCAGTTTGAAGTACTGTCGACCAATGGTGATACCTTCCTCGGTGGTGAAGATTTTGATACCCGCCTGATCGACTATCTCTCTGACGAATTCAAGAAAGACTCGGGTGTTGATCTGCATACCGATCCACTCGCACTGCAGCGTCTGAAAGAGGCGGCAGAGAAGGCGAAGATCGAACTTTCGTCAAGTCAGCAGACCGACGTCAACCTGCCGTACATCACTGCGGATGCAAGTGGTCCAAAACATCTTAATATCAAGATGACCCGTGCCAAGCTGGAGTCGCTGGTTGAAGATCTCGTAATGGGGTCGATTGAGCCGTGTAAGATTGCACTGAAAGATGCAGGCCTGAGCGCCTCTGAGATTGATGATGTGATCCTTGTCGGTGGTCAGACCCGTATGCCGAAGGTGCAGGAGGCGGTGCAAAATTTCTTTGGTCGCGAACCACGTAAGGATGTTAACCCGGATGAGGCGGTTGCTGTGGGTGCTGCGATTCAGGGTGGCGTATTGGGCGGTGACGTTAAAGATGTTCTGCTGCTTGATGTTACCCCGTTATCGCTAGGTATCGAAACCATGGGTGGCGTGATGACCAAGCTGATTGAAAAGAACACCACTATCCCTACCAAGGCGAGCCAGGTGTTCTCGACTGCTGATGATAACCAAACCGCAGTGACCGTGCATGTGTTGCAGGGTGAGCGTGAAGTGGCAACGGCCAATAAATCACTGGGCCGATTTGACCTGAGCGATATTCCACCAGCACAGCGTGGTGTACCGCAGATCGAGGTGAGCTTTGACATCGATGCCAACGGTATCCTCAATGTTTCTGCAAAAGACAAGGCGACGGGTAAAGAGCAGTCGATTGTGATCAAGGCCTCCAGCGGTCTGTCGGATGAAGAGGTTGCACAGATGGTCTCGGATGCCGAGGCGCATGCGGAAGATGATCGCAAGTTCCACGAACTGGTGGCGGCACGTAATCAGGCGGACAACATGATCCACGCGGTTAATAAATCTGTTGAAGACCTGGGTGATCAGGTTGATGCAGAAGAGAAGAGCAAGATCGAAGCGGCGATCGAAGACCTTAAGGGTGTATTGCAGGGCGATGACCTGGAGCAGATTGAAGCGAAGACCAAAGCGCTGACCGAGGCCTCTGCAAAGATTGCAGAAAAAGCCTATGCACAGCAGGGCGGTGCTGAAGGTGCAGGTGCTGCTGAAGCAGCGCAAGAGGGTGCTTCTTCTAGCAGTACCGAAGGTGCCGGCAACGAAAATGTTGTGGATGCCGAATTTGAAGAAGTGAAGGATGATAAAAAGAAGTAGTCCGTGAACAATGGGGTGCGATTATTACATGGCGTGCCATTTAGTACCTCATTGAGCGTGATATTTTGAGGCGCGGGGTTTTTGAACCCCGCGTCTTTTATGTTTAGTACGTAGAAAATATTTTTCCAGCAATAGAGATTTAGGCAGAGAATATGGCGAAAAGGGATTACTACGAGGTACTTGGGGTAGCGAAAAATGCCTCGGATGCTGAGTTGAAAAAGGCTTACCGACGGCTGGCGATGAAGCATCATCCGGATCGTAACCCCGATAACAAAGGTGCAGAAGAAAAATTCAAGGAGGCCAAAGAGGCCTACGAGACACTTGCTGACGCGCAAAAGCGTGCAGCCTATGACCAGTTTGGCCACGCCGGCGTCGATCCATCTGCGGGCGGTTTTGGGGGTGGTCGTGGTGGTGGTAGCGGTAATTTTAGCGATATTTTTGATGATGTCTTTGGTGATATCTTTGGTGGTTCACGTGGCGCAGGTGCGGGTGGTCAGGGGCATGTTTACCGCGGTGCCGATCTCCGTTATGACCTCGACCTGAGTCTCGAAGATGCAGTGCAGGGCACCACCGTTAAGGTGCGTCTACCCACCAAAGTCCAGTGTACTACCTGTAATGGTAGTGGTGCCAAGAAAGGGAGTTCGCCAACCGTCTGCGCAACCTGTAACGGGCAGGGGCAGGTGCGGATGCAACAGGGTTTCTTCTCGATCCAGCAGGCGTGTCCTAAATGTAAAGGTAAAGGGAAAACGATCTCTTCTCCCTGTGGTGACTGCCATGGTGAAGGGCGTAAGCAGGAACAGAAGACACTGTCAGTGAAGATCCCTGCCGGTGTTGATAGCGGTGATCGGATTCGTCTTTCTGGTGAAGGCGAGGCGGGTGAAAATGGTGGGCCTGCCGGAGACCTCTATGTGCAGGTGCGGGTGCGCGCGCATTCGATCTTCTCACGTGATGGCAGTAACCTCTATTGTGAGATGCCGATCAGTTTTGTCACCGCCGCCCTGGGTGGTGAGCTGGATGTGCCGACGCTTTCCGGTCGTGTGAAGTTGAAAATCCCCACTGAGACGCAGACTGGGCGTGTTTTCCGCCTGCGTGAAAAGGGGGTTAAGTCGGTCCATGGCGGTGCCGTGGGTGATCTCCTGTGTAAGGTGATTGTTGAGACCCCGGTGAGCCTCAGTGCTCAGCAGAAAGAGATTTTGCAGGAGTTCGAGGGAACGTTAGTGGATGCAGGTAGCAAGCACAGTCCTAAGTCTCATTCGTGGTTTGGTGGGGTGAAGAAGTTCTTCGAAGATTTGAAGATTTAACCTGGAGAACGGCTAATGATCCGGATTGGAATTACAGGGGCGGCGGGCCGTATGGGACGTTGCCTGATCGAGGCGTGCCAGCAGCGTAGCGACGAAGTTCAGTTCAGCGCGGCAATTGAGCACCCTGAAAGCTCATTAGTGGGCGTGGATGCCCTTGAGGTGGCTGGCCTGGGAGGGAGTGGATTGGCGTCTGCCGAGGTGCGCATCAGCGCGGGCGTTGCAGCGGTTAGCGATGACTTTGATGTGCTGGTCGATTTTACCCGGCCGGATGTCACGATCGCCAATCTTGCCATTTGCCGTGAGGCGGGCAAGGCGATGGTGATAGGGACCACCGGACTGTCTGATGATGACAAACAGGCGATAAGCGATGCGGCAAAAGATATCCCGATTGTCTTTGCACCTAATATGAGTGTTGGCGTTAATCTCTGTTTCAAGCTGCTGGAGATGGCCGCAAAGGTGCTGGGCGATGAGGTCGATATCGAGGTGATCGAGGCGCACCACCGGCATAAGGTTGATGCCCCCTCCGGGACTGCACTGCGCATGGGGGAGGTGATCGCCGAGACGCTGGGGCGTGATCTTAATGAATGTGCTGTCTATGGTCGTGAGGGAGTGACCGGTGAGCGTGAGCGCAAGACCATCGGTTTCGAGACCATCCGTGCGGGTGATATTGTCGGTGATCACACGGTGCTATTTGCCGCGCTGGGTGAGCGTGTCGAGATTACCCATAAGGCCTCCAGCCGCATGACGTTTGCGAGTGGTGCAATACGCGCGGCGATCTGGCTGAAAGCACATCAAAATGGCCTGTACGATATGCAGGACGTTCTGGGGCTGAAATAGCGTCATCATCTATACTCTTTTCCCGTATTGATCATGATGTTGGATGGACACCCTACATTCAGATAGGGTAAAATCCTGTCGTCTGAACAGCGTGATCGTGGCTGCGTAGGCAATCAAACTATATTGAGTTTTTAGGCGGGATGAGTTCATGGCTCTTCCCGCTTTGTCTATCTGCTGGAGAAGAATGTGTCGCAACCTGCCTTGTTAGCCCTTGAAGATGGAAGTCTGTTCTGGGGGATCGCCATTGGTGCGGCAGGCGAGACGACGGGTGAGGTGGTATTTAATACCTCGATCACCGGTTATCAGGAGATCCTCACCGACCCATCCTATTCAAAACAGATTGTCACCCTGACCCAGCCACACATCGGTAATGTCGGCGCTAACGCTGATGATGAAGAGTCGGGTGGGATCGCCGCCAGCGGGCTTGTGATTCGAGACCTGCCGCTGACCCATAGCAGCTGGCGTGCTGAAGAGTCACTGGCCAGCTACCTTGAGCGTCATAACGTCATCGGTATTGCCGATATCGATACTCGTCGCCTGACACGAATTCTGCGTGACAAGGGGGCGCAAAATGGCTGTATTGCCACTGGCGAGAAGATCGATGAAGCGGCCGCAATAGACGCAGCCCGCGGCTTTCCTGGCCTAAAGGGAATGGATCTTGCCAAAGAGGTGACGACGGACAACGCTTACCCATGGGACCAGGGTGTTGGGCGTTGGTCAACCTCAACCATACAGCACGCAGCTGACGGTCACAGATTCAAGGTGGTCGCCTACGACTTTGGGGTAAAACGAAATATTCTGCGCATACTGGTTGAGCGTGGTTGCAATGTGACGGTAGTGCCGGCACACACGCCCGCCAGTGAGGTACTCGCGATGCAACCCGATGGGATCTTTTTGTCGAACGGGCCGGGCGACCCCGCACCCTGTGACTACGCCATCAGCGCCATTCGTACCTTTATTGAAACAACCGATATCCCGATGTTTGGTATCTGCCTCGGTCATCAGCTGCTGGCACTCGCCTGCGGTGCTGAGACTGAGAAGATGAAGTTTGGTCACCACGGCGCCAACCATCCCGTGCAGGACCTCGATAGCGGTGCGGTGATGATCACCAGTCAGAACCACGGTTTTGCAGTGGCCGAGGCAACATTGCCAGCCACGCTGCGCGCGACACATCGTTCGCTGTTTGATCAATCGCTCCAGGGGATTCACCACACTGAAAAACCGGCCTTCGGTTTTCAGGGGCACCCTGAGGCAAGTCCGGGGCCGCACGACGCTGCCTTTCTGTTCGATCACTTTATTGACCTGATGCAGCAGCGCTAATCAATTAAGTGACGGGCGATTACGTGAACCTTTATTGTGACCTTTTACTGAAATAAAAAATGCCAAAACGTACTGATATAAAAAGTGTTCTAGTGATAGGCGCAGGTCCCATCATCATTGGGCAGGCATGCGAGTTCGACTATTCCGGTGCGCAAGCCTGTAAGGCGCTACGCGAAGAGGGTTATCGCGTTGTGCTGGTGAACTCCAATCCAGCCACGATCATGACCGACCCCGAGATGGCGGATGCGACCTACATTGAACCGGTGCGGTGGCAGACCGTTGCCAAGATCATCGAAAAAGAACGCCCGGATGCATTGTTGCCAACGATGGGTGGGCAGACCGCGCTGAACTGTGCGCTCGACCTTGCGCGTGAAGGGATACTTGAGAAGTTCGGTGTGGCGATGATCGGTGCATCTATCAATGCCATCGATATGGCCGAAGACCGTGACCGCTTCCGCAAGGCGATGGATAGCATTGGCCTTGAGTCACCGCGTTCCAGTATTGCCCACAGTATGGAAGAGGCGTTTCAGGTGCAGAAGAAGGTCGGTTTTCCGACGGTAATTCGCCCGTCATTTACCCTCGGCGGTAGCGGCGGTGGTATTGCCTATAATCGTGAAGAGTTTGTCGAGATCTGTGAGCGTGGTCTTGATCTATCGCCGACTAATGAACTGCTGATCGAAGAGTCGCTGGTGGGGTGGAAAGAGTATGAGATGGAGGTGGTGCGTGATCGTAACGACAATTGCATCATTATCTGTTCGATTGAAAACTTTGACCCGATGGGCGTGCATACCGGTGACTCAATCACCATCGCACCAGCACTGACACTGACCGATAAAGAGTACCAGAAGCTGCGTGATGCCTCGCTGGCAGTACTGCGCAAGATCGGCGTTGAGACCGGTGGTTCCAATGTTCAGTTTGGCATTAATCCTGATGATGGTCGCCTGGTCATTATTGAGATGAACCCTCGTGTTTCGCGTTCATCTGCACTGGCGTCAAAGGCGACCGGCTTCCCGATTGCGCGTGTCGCGGCAAAACTGGCGATTGGCTACACCCTTGATGAATTAAGAAATGAAATTACTGGCGGGGCGACCCCGGCGTCGTTCGAACCCACCATTGATTATATTGTGACAAAAGTACCGCGTTTTACCTTTGAGAAATTTCCAAAAGCAGATTCACGCCTGACGACGCAGATGAAATCGGTCGGTGAAGTGATGGCGATTGGGCGCACCTTTCAGGAGTCGTTACAGAAGGCGTTACGCGGACTTGAGACCGGCATGGATGGACTCAATGAGATGCTGGATGTGAATGCTGAAGATGCGCTTGAAATCATTCAGCAGGAACTGGGTTCGCCCGGTCCTGATCGCATCTGGTATATCGCAGATGCCTTTCGTCACGGCTTATCGGTCGATGAGGTCTTTCGCTTGTGCATGGTTGACCCATGGTTCCTGGTTCAGATCGAGCATCTGGTCGCGCTTGAAAATGGCATCAAGGGACGTGCGCTGGAGAGTTTTTCACGTGATGAACTGTATATTTTGAAGCGTAAAGGTTTCTCAGATCGCCGTCTGGCAACGCTGTTGCAATCTCATGAAGATCAATTGCGTGCTTTGCGTGACAAGCTCGATATCCATCCAGTCTATAAAAGGGTCGATTCATGTGCCGCAGAGTTTGCATCAAGCACTGCATACCTCTATTCGACTTACGAAGAAGAGTGCGAGTCAGCACCGTCGAGACGTGACAAGATTATGGTATTGGGAGGCGGGCCCAATCGTATCGGCCAGGGGATCGAGTTTGATTACTGCTGTGTACAGGCTGCTTTTGCAATGCGTGCGGATGGTTATGAGACGATTATGGTCAACTGCAATCCGGAGACGGTATCAACCGATTATGACACGTCGGATCGGCTCTATTTTGAACCGTTAACCCTGGAAGATGTGCTGGAAATTATTGCGGTTGAAAAACCTAAAGGCGTGATCGTGCAGTACGGTGGACAGACGCCGTTGAAGCTGGCGCGTGCACTGGAGGCTGCGGGCACACCGATTATTGGCACTTCGCCAGATGCGATCGACCTTGCCGAAGACCGTGAACGTTTTCAGCAATTGATCCACAGTTTAGGTCTACAGCAACCCCCCAATGCCACTGCACGTAACGAAATACAGGCGGTTGAGCTGGCGAAGGATATCGGCTTCCCATTGGTGGTGCGTCCATCTTATGTATTGGGTGGGCGTGCAATGGAGATCGTGCATAATGAAGATGACCTGAAGCGTTACATGACGGAGGCGGTGCAGGTCTCAAACGATTCACCAGTGTTACTGGATCATTTCCTTAGCGATGCCATTGAGATCGATGTCGATGCCGTGAGCGATGGTAGTACGGTGGTGATTGGTGGCATTATGCAGCATATTGAACAGGCGGGTATTCACTCCGGTGATTCTGCCTGTTCGTTACCCCCATATAGTCTGGATGTTTCGGTAGTCGACGAGGTGCGAGCACAGGTCAAACAGCTGGCGTTGGGCCTTAATGTAAAAGGGTTAATGAACGTTCAGTTAGCCATTAAAGATAAAGATATCTATGTGATTGAAGTCAATCCACGTGCGTCACGTACCGTGCCGTTTGTCTCCAAGGCGTGCGGCATTTCACTGGCGCAGATCGGTGCGCGCTGCATGGCGGGTACTTCCCTTGCCGCGCAGGGCGTGGCTAAAGAGATTGTGCCTGAATATTTCTCAGTTAAGGAAGCGGTATTCCCGTTCGCCAAGTTCCCTGGTGTTGATACGTTGCTGGGACCGGAGATGAAATCGACCGGTGAGGTGATGGGCGTTGGCCGTACCTTTGCAGAAGCGTTTGCCAAGGCACAGTTAGGTGCCGGGGTTGATCTGCCGCGAGGCGGCCGTGCCTTCATCAGTGTGCGCGATGCCGACAAGCCAAAAGCGGTTGACGTTGCACGTATGCTAAGTGAAATGAACTTTGAAATTGTGGCAACTAGAGGCACCAAAGAGGCCCTGGATGCGGCGGATATTCCCTCTGCGATGGTCAACAAAGTGGCCGAAGGTCGTCCGCATATTGTTGATATGATCAAAAATGATGAGGTCGATTTTATTATTAATACCACGTCAGGCCGACGTGCTGTATCGGACTCGAGTCATATACGTCGTGCCGCGCTGCAACATAAATTGACGTACACTACCACGATTGCCGGTGCCCATGTTACTGCCATGGCGCTTAAGCAGATCGATCAGGATGATGTAAATAATCTACAAGACTTGCATAAGGAGTTAAATGCATGAATAAGGTCCCTTTGACCCTGGCAGGAGCCGAAAGCCTGCGTAAGGAACTGGAAGCGTTGAAAACTGTTGCACGCCCACGTGTGATCGAGGCGATTGCAGAGGCGCGTGCCCACGGCGACTTAAAAGAGAATGCGGAATATCATGCCGCTAAGGAACAGCAGAGTTTCATCGAAGGGCGTATTAACGAGATCGATGGCAAGCTGGGGAACGCCGAGATCATCGACGTGACTAAACTGAACGCGGGTGGCAAGATTGTCTTTGGTGCGACGGTGACCCTTTGTAATGAAGAAACCGGTGAAGAGGTGACCTATCAAATTGTCGGCGTCGATGAGGCCGATATCAAGGTCAATAAAATCTCGGTGAGTTCACCGATTGCGCGTGCGTTGATTGGCAAGGAAGTAGAAGATATCGCCACAGTACAGGCACCAGGTGGGGTCATAGAATACGAGATCCTCTCCATCAAATACATCTGAAGAATCCACATAGGGACTAGTGATGGCGATTATTAGTGCACAACGATTCGAAATAGTTGAGCGTCTGTTGATGGCGCTGTGGGTGGGCGGCCTCTGTGCGATTGGTTACATCGCCGCGCCTGTTCTCTTTGCTTCACTTGACGACCGGCAGGTCGCCGGGATGCTCGCAGGTAAGTTGTTCAACGTGATCAGCTGGGGTGGACTCGGTATCGGCATTATCTTGTGTATCGGCAGCATTGCGTGTGCAGGCACACAGTGGTTGCGTCAATGGCGCGCGTGGGCACTGTTGGGAATGGTGCTGATTGTGTGCGTGATGCTGTTCGTGTTGCAACCGATGATGGCGGAACTCAAGGCTCAGGGCCCTGTTGTCGAGGGGTCTGAGCTTGCGGCTGCGTTTGGCCGCCTGCACGGCATTTCTTCACTACTTTATCTGGTGATGTCACTATCAGGGCTGTTACTCGTTGCAGTGGGGTTGCGACGAAACACCGGAGGGAACGGGGCTGGATAAAGTGCGCTATCGTTTTTCAGTAGCACCATACTTTATCGTTGTGTTTCATTTCTCTAGCTGGTTCAACGAGTGACCTTGCGAATGCACGCGGTGTCATAGCGTCTGCTGTTAAAAAGGTCTGAGAAAAACAGATTGAATGCGGCCCGCTATGTTTGTTATAAGGCAATGTTTTCCCATTGTTCTTTAGTGACTTTATATAAGACATGTTCTCGAAGTGGATGGTTTTCTGGAATCATTGGATGTTCGAAATTAGCTTCAGTATTTCGCATGTTCAAACGCTCCATCACTGACCAGGACCTTTTATTTGATATGGAGGCAAAGGAATAGACTTCATTTAGATCTAGTCCTTCGAATGCAAACTTTAAAGATGCCCTGGCCGCTTCAGTAGCATAGCCATTCCCCCAGAATTCCTTTCCCAGACGCCAGCCAACTCCAATGCATGGTGAGACGGGTAGTTTATAATTTGGCTCATGAAGTCCCACAAACCCTAAAAACCGTTTTTCATTGATTAGCTCAACTCTGAATGGTCAGAAATCAATCGCAGAGTATTTTGAGTCAGAAGACATTATCACTAAACTACGTGAGATCGGAGTGGATTATCTACAGGGTTTTGCTATATCAAAACCTGTCCCTCTGATTGCTGATATTAGCTAAATATCTGAAATATTAAAGTGACCGAAGGGGCTGGGATGAGCGTTCATCAGCTTTATGTCATTTATACAAATTTTGTTGCCACATTATCTGCTGCCAATGGGGTCGATAGCAACCTTGTGATTACTAGCATTAAAATATGTTACCTATACTCGAGCACATGATTGTTATAGAGGTTTAGTCATGAATGGAGTATTACAAATATTATTTGTGTTGCCGCTATTTTTTTGTTTCTGTAGCATGGGCCGTACTAGTTGCTCGCGTTACAGATGTGTTATCGCAGTCGTCAGTGGTCATCATTTGCTGGCAAGATGTTGAACTTAACGCGTGTAGTATTTGATGGGGACCCCATCAGGCTGACCGGATAGAAAGGAGTTGGGTATGGGAGAGACTGTGAACAGGCGTTGTCTGGGTGAACCGACAGAGCCGGCGAATATTGTGATCTTCGGTGCGGGGGGGGATTTAACCAAGCGTAAATTGATTCCATCACTGATAAAGATGCTGCGTTGTGGTCTGTTACACCCGAAGAGTCGCATCATTGGTGTTTTGAAGGGGCGCACTGAAGAGGCGTGGCTGGACTCGCTTTACCAGGGCCTGCGTGCATATGCGCCCGAGATTAGTATGAATGAAGCGCAGTGGCGGACGTTCAGTGCGATGTGCACAATCGTCTCCGGTGACCTGCAGGAAGAGACTACTTATACCGATCTGGAAGGGGCGCTGGAGACCATTGAAGGCCATTGTAATGCGATGTTCTATTGTGCGGTGCCGCCGGTATGGTATGCAAAAATAGCCACTGGTCTGAACAAGTCTGGTCTGTCTGCTGAAAAAGCTGGATTCCGTCGTGTGGTGATCGAAAAACCCTTTGGAATGGATCTGGATAGCTCAAAAAGACTTAACCGTGAATTGCAGACCTCGCTGAATGAATCGCAGATTTACCGCATCGACCACTATCTGGGTAAGGAAAGTGTGCAGAACCTGCTTGTCTATCGTTTTTCCAATAGCATTCTTGAGCCGTTATGGAATCGAAATTTTATCGATCATATTCAAATCTCGGCGGCCGAGTCGATTGGTATTGAGTATCGTGCCAATTATTATGAAAAATCGGGTGCCCTGCGTGACATGATACAAAGCCATTTGATGCAGGTGATGACGCTGGTGGCGATGGAGCCTCCGGTTGAGTTTACTGCGGATGCGGTGCGGGATGAAAAGATTAAGGTGCTGCGTGCAGTACGCCCTTTCGAAACCGAAAACATTAAAAAGCAGACCGTCGCAGCACAGTATGGTGCTGGTCATATCGGAGGTGAGCCAGTTAAATCTTACGTCGCTGAAGAAGGGGTATCGCCGGAATCCGCTACCGAGACCTTTGTTGGCGCGCGTTTTTATATTGATAACTGGCGCTGGCAGGGGGTGCCCTTTGTGCTTTGGACCGGCAAACGGCTGCCAAAACGGGTTTCAGAAATCGTGATCCGCTTTCGCAAACCACCGTTTAATCTGTTTGATGTGCAGGGTAATCCACCACTGGCCAACGCACTGGTGTTTCGTGTGCATCCGGATGAGGGCATTGCCTTACGTATGAATGCAAAACTCCCGGGCCTGACCACGGAGCTTAAACGTAGTGTGATGCGTGCGCCGTACGCTGAAGATGAGGGCGATATCTCAGATGCATACGAGGTCTTGCTGCATGATGTATTGACCGGTGATGCTACGCTATTTTCACGGGCCGACGAGGTGGAAGAGTCCTGGAAAATCATTGACCCCATTTTAAAGGCCTGGAAAGATAAACTTTCCATTAGTCGTTATCAGGCGGGGAGCTGGGAGATTGAAGGGATGGATGAACTGCTTTCTGGCTGTGAACTCGGCTGGCACAAGCCGAGCTACTGATATGCATCACTGGATGGTTTATTCCTCACTCGACGTCGCTGCGAAAGCCGCCGCCGATTTTATCGCTAATCAGATTACCGCGAGTATTGAAGCGCGAGGTGTTTGTCATATGATTGTGCCGGGTGGCAATACTCCCGCCGGATGTTTTGCTGCGCTGGCAGAAAAATCCCTGCCGTGGGATAAGCTGCACTGCTATCCAGGTGATGAACGCTGTTATGCCGTCGGAAATGCTGAACGTAATGATGTGATGATTGCACAGCACCTGTTGTCACGGCTTGAGTCGATCCATTTTCACCCGATGCCGACAGAGCTTGGGCCGGAGCAGGCCGCGATCGCCTATCGCAAAACTATTCAGGCGGTCGGTCTCTTCGATATCGCCTTTCTTGGTATGGGTGAGGATGGCCATACCGCTAGCTTGTTTCCAGGTAATGCGGCGTTGCAGGAATCAGCATCGGTAGTGGCGGTGCATGCGTCACCCAAGCCTCCCGCCGATCGCGTGAGTATGGGTCTGATGACCTTACGCCAGGCACGTCTACGTGTGGTGCTGGCGGCCGGTGCTTCAAAGGCGCCGATCATGGCGCGTATACAAGCTGGCGAAGCATTGCCGGTGAATCAGGTGGGTGATATTCACTGGTTTGTCGATGAGGCCTCTGTATCAAATGAGGACGAGAAATGACGGTTAGAACTGGGTGTTAATCTGTTTTACTTGTTTAAAAAATAAAGGAACAATAGAATGGCTAATAAAGAAGTTTTTTTATTGTTGTTGAGAGGAGCATGGATGATGAAAATGCAGGAAATACGCGAATTAGCCAAAGCGATTGGGATTAAAACTGGGCGTCTGAATAAATTGAATCTGATTCAAGCTATTCAATTGAGCGAGGGTAATTTTAATTGTTTCGCCTCAGCGCAAGAGGGCGTATGTGATCAGCCATTATGCAGGTGGCGTGATGACTGTTTTACCGCAGCGAAGAAGCTGCGTAATTAATCGGCTGTCTGGTCGCGGTCGGCGAGTGCCTGCAGGTAAAGTTCGATATAGTGTTCGGCGCTGTGCGTCCATGAAAAATCTCCGTTCATTGCGGTGAGTTGTAACTGTCTCCACACATCAGGTTGTGCATATAGTGTCAGCGCCCGCTTGACTGTCGCCTGGAGTGCTGTGGCACTTTGACTGGTCATGACAAAACCATTGGCGGTGGTATTCGCTCTATTTTGCTTGCTGGCATCGACTACGGTATCGGCCAGGCCGCCGACGTTTCTGGCGATCGGCAATGTGCCGTATCGTAGGCTGTATAACTGGTTCAGGCCGCAGGGTTCAAAGGTAGAAGGCATCAGGAAGAGGTCGCTGCTTGCCTCGATCTGGTGTGACAGAGGTTCGTTATAGCCGATGATGACCTTGAGTCGGTCCGGATGTTTGCGCGACCATTCCATCAGCCGCATTTCGTAGTGAATATCACCGCTGCCCAGTATGACTAATTGCAGCGGCATAGCAAGCATCTCAGCCATTGCTTGCAGGATGATATCCAGACCTTTTTGCTCCACCATACGGCTGATCATACCGATAAGTGGGATCTTTGCATCGATGGGTAGATGGAACTGTTTTTGTAGGGCCGTTTTATTCAGGCTTTTTTGTTGCAGCGTGGTGGTGTCGTAGCAGGCGGCGAGGTGTGGATCCGTTGCCGGATTCCAGACCGAGTGGTCGATACCGTTGAGAATACCGGAAAGCCGCGCTTGACGATGCTGTAGCAATCCACTTAGACCATTACCAAATTCAGGTTGCAGGATCTCATCGGCATAGGTTGGACTGACGGTGTTGATGCGATCAGCAAAAACCAGCCCGCCCTTGATGAAGGAGAGCTGATCATAAAATTCGAGGCCATCAGGGTGCCAGAGTTCTGATGATAGCTCCAGGTCGAGAAAGGTCTGGTGATCAAACAGTCCCTGGTAGGCGAGATTGTGAATGGTGAATACCGTGGCCGGTCGTTGTTTGAACGGATGTAACAACGCTGGAATTAATCCCGATTGCCAGTCGTTACCGTGTACAATGTCAGGTTGCCACCGCAGGTTGAGCTTGTTCATCGCGATATCGACGGCCACTTTACAGAACACGGCGAAGCGCAGGGCATTATCATGCCAGGGCTGGCCATTACTATCCATGTAAGGGCCACCAGGGCGATCAAAGGCAGCGGGACAGTGCACCAGCCACACCGGTACCTTGCTGTTGGGTAACTGAGTCTCAAGTAAGGAGACCTTAAGATTGTAGTAGGCACCGCTGGCTAGTTGTTTAACATTTTCGACCTGTTGCAAGACCTGTGGATAGGCTGGCAGGAGGAGGCGGATATCTTCGGAAAGGTTTGACAGAGCGATCGGCAGACTGCCAGCGACATCGGCAAGACCACCGGTCTTGATCAGCGGGAAGGCCTCGCTGCTGACGTATAGAATCTTGCTCATTGTTTGATCAGGACTAGTCCGGCCAGTGGCGGTAGGTCGAGGATGAGCGAGGCTGGCCTCTCCATCCAGGCGTTGTTATCGGCAACGACTAAGTTATCACTGCCCGCATTGCTGCCAGCGTAGTAGTTCGAGTCAGAATTAAAGAGTACCTGGTACCCACCAGCGACAGGTACACCTACCCGATAATTGTGTCGTACCACTGGGGTGAAATTCAGCACGACGATGATCGTTTGATTGCCATCCTTTCTCAAGTAGGCGAGTACGGATTGATCTGTGTCGTTGCAACTTATCCATTCAAAGCCATCGTGATCAAAGTCATAATGATGCAAGGCCGGTTGTTGGATGTAAAGCCGGTTGAGATCGCCAACCAGTTGTTTAATACCGATATGTAACGGGTATTGTAGTGTATACCAGTCTAGTACCTGGTCATGATTCCACTCGTTGCCCTGACCGAACTCACACCCCATGAATAGCAGTTTTTTTCCGGGGTAGGTAAACATGTAGGTATAGAGCAGGCGCAGGTTGGCAAAGCGTTGCCATTCATCTCCTGGCATCTTGTTAATCATCGAACCTTTGCCATGCACCACTTCGTCATGTGAAAACGGCAGGATGAAGTTTTCGCTGAACAGGTATAGCAGGCCAAAGGTGAGCTTGTCATGGTGGTAGTGGCGGTGCACAGGATCTTTGCTCATATATGTCAGCGTGTCGTGCATCCAGCCCATGTTCCATTTCATGCTAAAACCGAGGCCGCCAAGATTCACAGGGCGAGTGACCTGTGGCCAGGCGGTGGATTCTTCGGCCATGATGATGCTGCCGGGATGGCGCTCATGGGTGGCGGTGTTGAGTTCGCGCATGAAGGCGATCGCTTCCAGGTTTTCATTGCCACCGTGTTGATTAGGCAGCCAGTCATCTGCTTCACGTGAGTAATCGAGATAGAGCATGGAGGCGACGGCATCCACGCGCAGACCATCGATGTGAAACTCTTCGATCCAGAACAGGGCGTTGGCGATGAGAAAGTTTTTAACTTCATTTCGACCATAATTGTAGATTAGCGTGCCCCAGTCGCGGTGTTCACCGCGGCGCGGGTCTTCATGCTCATAGAGGGCACTGCCATCAAAACGGGCCAGGCCGTGCTCATCTTTGGGAAAGTGTGCGGGTACCCAGTCGAGTAGCACGCCGATATCGTGCTGATGAAAGTAATCGACGAAGTAACGAAAATCATCGGCCGTACCAAAGCGCCTGGTCGGCGCGAAGTAGCCGGTGGTCTGATAGCCCCATGAGGCATCCAGCGGGTGCTCGGTGATCGGCATCAGTTCTATATGCGTAAAGCCTGTCTCTTGAATATAATCGACCAGGCGATGGGCGAGTTCGCGATAATTGAGAAACCGATTATCTTCATCGCGCTGCCAGGAACCGAGATGGCATTCATAGATCGACATCGGTTGATGCAGCCAGTCGCTTTCCATACGTTGCGCCAACCATTGTTCATCCTGCCAGTTATATGCCGAGTGTCCATTTACCACTGAAGCCGTACGCGGGCGGAGCTCCATTTGTTGAGCATAAGGGTCGGTCTTGCTGAGTATTTCGCCGCTGTGACGGTTGCGGATCTCATATTTGTAGAGGGCGCTATTCTCCAGCCCTGGAATGAACAGCTCCCAGACACCATTACCACCGCGTGACACCATTGGGTGGCGTCGTCCATCCCAGTCATTAAAATCGCCAACGATGCTGACGCGCTCGGCATTCGGTGCCCAGGTCGCGAACTGTATGCCACTGATACCATCGATCTGTTTCTTGTGCGCGCCAAGGAAGTTGTAGATATGAAAATGACGGCCTTCGGCAAACAGGTGCAGGTCATAATCGCTGATCTGTGGCGCAAAGTTGTATGGATCGTAGTAATCGTGGTGGCACTGCTGCTGGTCGAGACGGCGTAGCTGATAGTGCTCGGGAAGCGTGTCAAGATCACCGTGATAGATAAAGAAATCGGTATCAGAGATGCGCTGTGTTACGACATCAAGATCACTCAGGCTGAGTTCAAGGGTATCAGGTGAATAGAACAGGATAAACGAGCGGGTATTACCTGGTTGTCTTCCTAGAATGCTGGCCGGGTCGTGGTGCGTCGCATGGGTGATCCTCTCCATGTCTGCTCGGAGCTCCTTGAGGAGGGCCGCTGGTATAGACTTATTGATAGGCTTTATTGACATCTACAGCTGTTTCCCTTGTTGACATTTTTTAGCATACACCATTTCAAGACTACATCCATTGGCTTTGCCTTATCATGATGCAGTTGTGTGTTCCGCAGATAGTTTATGTGCTCTAAAAAGGTATCTTATCCGAGATTACAGCATTATGGATAACTTATTTGCAATATTTTCATGATGCGTATATTTTTTCACCAAAACTGTTTTAGTACGTTTTTAGCAGCGCAGAATAGGTATATACTGAAACCTGACGATGTGGGCAATAGTGAAGGTAGGAATCAAATGAAATCACAACAATCACCACGTTTTATCAGTAATCTGACCAGGAATACATTGGCCTTAATCATGGCCGGCGGGCGTGGTTCACGCCTGAAAGACTTAACCGCCTGGCGTGCCAAGCCAGCGGTCCCATTTGGCGGAAAGTTTCGTATTATCGATTTTCCATTATCGAATTGTATTAATTCGGGTATACGCCGTATTGGGGTGCTGACTCAGTACAAAGCGCACTCGTTGATCTTGCATATTCAACATGGCTGGGGCCATTTGCGTGGGGAGTTCGGGGAGTTTGTAGAGTTGTTGCCCGCACAGCAACGTATTGAGACCTCCTGGTATGCAGGTACGGCGGATTCTATTTATCAAAATCTCGATATTATTCGCAATCACTCACCCGAATATGTGCTCATCCTTGCCGGTGATCATATTTATAAAATGGATTACGGCGCGATGCTTGCCCGGCATGTGGAAACCGAAGCAGATCTTACGGTGGGCTGTATTGAGGTGCCACTGGAAAAGGCTTCCGCCTTTGGCGTGATGGGGGTTGAAGAGGATATGCGAATTCGAACGTTTATAGAAAAACCGGATGAGCCAGCGCCGATGCCAGGTCACGAGGATCATGCGCTGTGCTCGATGGGGATCTACATCTTTAATACAGATTTTCTGTTTGAACAATTGATTCGAGATGCGGACACTCCACGTTCGAGCCGTGATTTTGGCCATGATATCATCCCTTATGCGATCAAGAATTACTGTGCGTTTGCCTATCCGTTTCAGAATTCAGACACGGGGGTGCAGTCTTACTGGCGCGACGTGGGAACGGTGGATGCCTTCTGGGAGGCGAACCAGGAGCTGATCGGCGTGACACCAGAGTTGAATCTTTATGACGATCAGTGGCCTATCTGGACCCATCAGGAGCAGTTGCCGCCGGCAAAATTTATCTTTGATGAAGATGATCGGCGTGGCATGGCGGTGGATTCAATGGTGTCTGGGGGGTGTATTATTTCCGGCGCGGTAGTACGTCACTCATTACTGTTTTCCAACGTGACAGTTGATGATTGTAGCAAGGTTAATTCATCAGTGATCTTACCGGATGTGCAGATCGGCAAGCATTGCCGGATCACCCGTGCGATCATCGACATCGGCTGTATTATTCCTGATGGTACGATCATTGGTGAGAATACGGAGAAGGACAAGGAAAAATATCATGTATCCCCTAACGGTATCGTATTGGTAACATCTGACATGTTAGGCCAGGAACTGCACTATGTCAGGTGATGTGGCACGTAAAAAACCGTTAAACGTTGTACTCTACTGGCATATGCACCAGCCAGATTATCGTGATCTGCGTAATGGTGAGTATCATTTACCGTGGACTTATCTGCACACAATTAAAGACTATGTCGATATGGTCGCGCACCTGGAGAATCAGCCGCAGGCTCGGGCCGTGGTAAACTTCGCTCCGATCCTGCTCGAGCAGATCCAGGATTATGCACAACAAATGGAGGATCACCTGCACCATGGTAAGGCGTTGCGTGACCCCTTGCTTGCAGCACTGGCGGATCCGGTTTTACATCTTGATTCGGAGACACGTTTAACGCTAGTAAAAACTTGCTTACGTGCCAATCGACAACGGTTAATAGAGCGTTTCACTGCCTTTACTACGCTTGCCGATATGGCTGAGACCGCCATCAAGGAACCGCAAATACTTGCTTATTACTCTGAACAGTTCTTTATCGATATTCTGGTCTGGTACCACCTGAGCTGGATGGCAGAAACCGTGCGTATGGCTGATCCGCGTATTAAGGCGCTGATGAAACAGGAGACTCACTTCACTATTCGTGACCGCCGCAGCCTGGTTGAGCTTATCCATGAGCTGGTCAGCGGGGTGATCGGGCGTTACAGGTCCCTGGCCGAGACGGGCAGGATTGAGTTGTCGGTGACGCCCTATGCGCATCCGATTCTGCCGCTATTGATTGACCTGAAGAGTGCGCAACAGGCGATGCCAGATGCCGCAATGCCCTTGTCTCCCGTTTATCCGGGTGGTCTGGAGAGGAGCCGCTGGCATATGGAAAAGGGTCTGGCGGTATTTAAAGAGACCTTTGGTTTTATGCCTGGCGGTTGCTGGCCCTCTGAGGGAAGTATCAGCGCGGAAACCATCGAATTGATAGACGGATTAGGGCTGAAATGGCTGGCCAGTGGCGAGACTGTGTTGCGTAAATCCCTGGAAAAATCGGCTGCCAGTAATAGCGAACACTGTGTCGATGAGTGTCTTCAAACGGCGCATCAATATCGCGACAGTGAGGTGGCCTGTTTTTTTCGCGATGATGGCCTTTCGGATCTGATTGGCTTTAAGTACTCAGACTGGCATGCCGACGACGCCGTGGCAAATCTTATTCACCATCTGGAAAATATTGCCGATAGTTGTGCCGACAGACCGGAAGCACTCGTTTCGATTATCCTCGATGGCGAGAATGCCTGGGAATATTACCCTGAGAACGGTTACCACTTCCTCTCTGCACTCTATGAAAAACTGGTGGAACATGAAGGTATTCAATTAACGACATATAGTGACTATCTCTCGACACATAAGCAACGGACGCGCGTGCAAGAGATTGTGGCGGGAAGTTGGGTCTATGGCACGTTCTCAACCTGGATCGGTGAGGCGGATAAGAACCGCGCCTGGGATATGCTGGTGGATGCAAAGAAGGTCTATGACCGGGTGATTAAGGAAGGGGTGCTGGATGAGCAACAGCGCCATAATGCGATGATGCAGCTGGCGACCTGCGAAAGCTCTGACTGGTTCTGGTGGGTGGGCGAGCACAACTCAGCTGAGTCAGTCTCTGCATTCGACGAGCAGTACCGCATGCACCTGAGTAACCTGTATCAGATACTTGAGGTCGATCCGCCCGAGTATCTCTCCAGAGCCTTTTCATTTGGCTGCGGCTCCCCGGCGATGGGCGGTGCAATGTTGCCGGGTAAACAACAGTAGGAACGCATGACTGCAACTTGCGAAGTTTCCACTATTCTCAAACAGCGTAGTGTTGGAGTGTTACTCCACCCAACCTCTTTGCCAGGGCCGTTAGAAAATGGTGATATCGGTCATGCGGCGTACCGCTTTATCGAGTTTTTACATGGTTGTGGCATTAAGGTGTGGCAGATGTTGCCACTGGGTCCCACGCACGAAGACAGATCACCTTATCAGTGCCTGTCGGCACATGCCGGTAGTCCTGCACTGATTAGCCTCGACTGGTTGGTCGATCGGGGGTGGCTGGATCTGGAGTGCGTAAATCACGCGAAAACAGATGAGCATTATCGAGTGCAGTGCCTACAACAGGCCAGGGCTTTATTTTATACGCGCACGGACGAGGAGTGGTTATCGCGTCTGGATGCCTTTAAGCAGAAGCATATTGACTGGCTAGAGGACTATGCGCTGTTCATCGCCTTGAAGCAGAAATACCATGGGCAGCCCTGGTTCGAGTGGCCAGCGGCATTGTGCCATCGGGACGCACAGGCGATGATGGAATTTACTGAGCAACTGGCTGATGAAATTGCTCAGGTCATTTTTGAACAGTTCGTGTTTTTTACCCAATGGCACGAGGTGCGTGAATATGCGGCGCGTCATAATGTGGAACTGTTTGGCGATATGCCGATTTTTGTCGCCCATGATAGTGCGGATGTCTGGGCGAGGCGTAGCAATTTCCTGATGAATGAGAATGGAGAGATGTCCTATGTTGCCGGAGTACCGCCGGATGCCTTTTCTGAGACGGGGCAGCGCTGGGGAAACCCACTCTATGACTGGGAATATATGCGTGATAACGATTTTGATTGGTGGAAAAGTCGCTTTGCGACCCAGCTGGAACTATTTGACCTGATACGGATCGATCATTTCCGTGGACTGGAGGCTTGCTGGACGATTCCGGCGGATGAAGCGACAGCGATGCATGGTCATTGGGAGAAAGCACCCGGTGATGAGCTGTTATCGGCGCTGTTTGAGCGCTTTCCACATTTGCCACTGGTAGCGGAAGACCTCGGTGTGATCACCGATGAGGTGATCGCGCTTAAGAATCGTTTTAGTCTGCCTGGCATGAAGGTGTTGCAGTTTGCCTTTGATGGTAATACCGAGAACCCACATCTGCCACACCGGCATCGTAGCCATGACCTGATTTATACGGGTACACATGATAATGATACGACGTTGGGTTGGGTCAATAATGAAAATAGCTATAATAGCGAATTCCTTGAGGCCTATACTGGCTGTGATGGTCTGTCAGCAGAGGAAAAGGTGCTGGTGATGTTGCGGATGGCGATGTCTTCCGTCTCCTTCCTGTGTGTGGTGCCGATGCAGGATCTGCTGATGCTGGACTCGGAGGCGAGGATGAATGTCCCCGGTACGCAGGATGGTAACTGGCAATGGCGCTTTGAGTGGCAACAGGTTAAACCTGAAATGATTAACAGCGTAAAGCAATATATATATTTGTATCAGAGGTAAGGTATGTCGAAAGCAAAAAAATTATGTGATGTCGAAATCCCACCCATGGAAACACTCGCTAGCGACTATGAGGCGTTGGCCAGTGACTTTCAGCGTTATCTTACCAGTCATCTTGGCCGTTCCCTTGGTTGTGTGCCGTATTACCTCTATGAGGCGATCTCTTTTACCCTGCGCGACCGGGTGATGGAGGACTGGCAGGAGACCTGGCGTCGGTATGAAACGCAGGGGCGCAGGAAGGCCTACTACATGTCACTTGAATTTCTGATGGGGCGTTCTCTCGGCAATCATATACTTAATCTTGGATTAAATGATGAAGTTGAAGCGGCGATGAATTGCTTTGCACTGGAGCTGGAAGAGGTTGCCAGTGCAGAGATCGATGCCGGGCTGGGTAACGGTGGTCTGGGACGGCTGGCCGCCTGTTTTATGGATAGTTGTGCCACCCTGAAACTGCCGGTGATCGGTTATGGTATCCGTTATGAGTACGGCATGTTTCGCCAGGAGATCGAGGATGGTTATCAGCTCGAGAAACCCGACCACTGGTTACGTGACGGCAATCCGTGGGAACTAGAACGCCCAGAATTCACCCGGCAGATTAAATTTGGTGGACGGGTCGACTACATCACCGATAACGATGGTACCAGGCGTTGCCTGTGGCTGGACACGGACGATGTGTTGGCTATTCCTTATGATGTTCCCATCTCTGGCTATAAAAATGGCACGGTCAATACCCTGCGATTGTGGTCAGCCAGTGCCACCAGCGCATTCAGTCTGGAAGAGTTTAATGCCGGTAGCTACCCCGAAGCTGTTGAGGCGAAGAATGATGCTGAACATATCACGATGGTACTCTACCCAAATGATGCCAGCGAGAATGGCAAGGTGTTGCGTCTCAAGCAGCAATACTTCCTGGCCTCGGCCAGTCTGCAAGATGTGCTACGGATGTGGGAGAATAATGAAGGCAGTGACTATAGTCAGTTTGCCAGTCTGAATGTCTTTCAGATGAACGATACTCATCCGACCATCGCGGTGGCCGAGTTGATGCGTCTGTTGATGGATGAAAAAGGGTTGTCGTGGGATGATGCGTGGACCATTACCAGTCAGACCATGGCCTATACCAATCATACCCTGCTGCCCGAGGCACTGGAAAAATGGCCGGTGCATCTGTTCGAGAGCCTGTTGCCACGTCTGTTGCAGATTATTTACGAGATCAATGCGCGTTTTCTCAAGCTGGTGGCAAGGCAATGGCCGGGGGATAACGCACGCCAGGCTCGGATGTCGATCATCGAGGAGGGTGATGTTAAACAGGTACGGATGGCCTATCTGGCAATTGTCGGTAGCTTCTCGGTGAACGGTGTCGCGGCCCTTCATTCCCATCTGTTGGTCAATGGGCTGTTCAGGGATTTCTATGAGTTGTGGCCGGAACGGTTTAATAACAAGACCAACGGTGTTACCCCGAGGCGCTGGGTGGCGCACGCCAATCCGGCCATGTGCGAACTTATTCATGACCAGATCAACAATAACTGGATGGAGGACTTTTCCCGTGTCAGCGAGCTCAAATCCCACATTAAAGATAAGGCTTTTGCCAGGCGCTGGCATGCGGTGAAAACAGCCAACAAACAGCGCCTCGCTGCGCTGGTAAAAGAGTATTGCAATGTTGATTTTGATGTGACGTCGATGTTTGATGTGCAGGTCAAACGTATTCATGAATATAAACGCCAGTTGTTGAACCTGCTGCATGTGATTCATCTCTATGATCGGATTAAGCGTGGCGATACGAAGCAGTGGACTAATCGCTGTGTCTTGATCGGTGGCAAGGCCGCGCCGGGATATCATATGGCCAAAATGATGATTAAGCTCATCAATAATGTCGCCGAGGTGGTCAATAACGACCCGCAGGTCGATGGTCGACTGAAGTTAGCCTTTATCCCGAATTACGGGGTATCCAAGATGGAGATCATCTGTCCGGGGACGGATCTATCTGAACAGATATCGACGGCTGGTAAAGAGGCCTCTGGCACCGGTAACATGAAGTTTATGATGAATGGGGCTGTCACCATTGGGACTTATGATGGTGCCAATATTGAAATACTCGACGCGGTTGGCGAAGAGAATTTCTTCCTGTTTGGTCTTAAAGCAGAGGAGGTTGAGGAACGACGTCACCATTATCATCCAGCTATTCTGGTTGAAGAGGATGACGACCTAAAACGTGTCATGCATCTGCTGCAATGTGGGCATTTTAACTCCTTTGAGCCCAATATATTTGATGGGATCATCAGTTCGTTATTAAATCCATATGACCCATGGTTGACACTGGCGGATTTCAGAAGCTATCTCGAAGCGCAAGAACGCGCTTCAATCGCTTACCGCAATAGAGATGGCTGGTTGGCGATGAGTATTAACAATACAGCCTGTAGCGGACATTTTTCGACCGACCGAACGATACGAGAATACAACGATGATGTGTGGAAGTTAAACAGCGCTTAGGTGACGATGTCTGGCTGCTCGCGGCCACAGCGTGTTTTTAATTCGGCCACTTCGCGGGCGATGTTGATCATATCTGCGAGTACCACTTGAGTCTCCAGATCATGCAGGGCAGGGTTGGCCTCGTAGCGCTCCAGGTAGACACGCAAGGTCGCCCCCTCGGTGCCAGTGCCCGACAGACGGAAGACAATGCGTGACTCATCCTCAAACAGGATGCGGATACCCTGATGTTCTGTGACGCTGCGGTCGACCGGGTCGGTATAACTAAAGTCATCGCAGTCGCTAACGGTATGGCTGGCGGTATGGCCGGCGAATGTCTCGCCTTTTAATGTCTCGACCCGCTTGCGTAAAGCCTTCATCAACTGTTCTGCTACAGTGCTGTCGAGCCCTTCGTAGTCATGGCGTGAATAATAGTGGCGGCCGAAGCGCGCCCAGTGAGCGCGGGTAATCTCCTCCACTGACTGGCGTTTGACAGTGACGAGGTTTAGCCAGAAAAGCACTGCCCAGATGCCGTCTTTTTCCCTGATGTGATCAGAACCGCCACCAAAGCTCTCTTCACCACACAGGGTAATACGCCGCTCATCGAGCAGGTTACCAAAATATTTCCAGCCAGTGGGCGTTTCATAACACTCGATGCCGAGTGTCTCGGCTACCTTGTCCACGGCGCGACTGGTGGGCAGGGAGCGCGCCACACCACTAAGCCCCAGTTGATAGCCGGACAACAAATGGGCATTGGCCGTCATAATTGCCAGGCAGTCACTTGGGTTGACGAAGAAATTTCTGCCAATCAGCATATAACGATCACCATCGCCATCTGAGGCGGCACCGAGGTCAGGAGAGTCATTGCCCTGGTTGAGTCGTTCGACCAGCTCCCTGGCATAAATAAGGTTTGGATCAGGGTGGCCACCGCCGAAATCTTCCTGCGGGATGGCATTGATGACCGATCCGACCGCCGCGTTTAGACGTCGTTCAAAGATCTCTTTGGCATAGGGCCCTGTTACTGCGTGCATCGCATCAAAACAGATGCTCAACAGGCCCGATCCAAATAAGGCCTTTATCTTGGCAAAATCAAAGATCTGTTCCATTAAGTCGGCGTAATCACTGACTGGGTCGATGATTTCGATCAGGGTCTCACCAAGCTGGTACTGACCTTGTGTTTCCAGCGGAACGTCGTCTATCTCGGCGATTGTGTATGCGGTGATGTGTTGGCTATCGGCATATACCTGGTCGGTAAATTTTGTATCCGCGGGACCACCATTGGCAGTATTGAACTTGATGCCAAAGTCACCCTCTGGCCCGCCGGGGTTGTGGCTGGCAGAGAGGATAATTCCGCCCGCGGCGCTCTGTTTTCGTATCAGGTGTGAAACGGCCGGTGTTGAGAGCAGGCCGTTTTGTCCCACTTTGATATGACTAACGCCGTGGGCTACTGCCATTTTCAGGATCGTCTGGATCGCTTCGGTATTATAGTAACGCCCATCGCCGCCGACAATCAGCAACCCCCCCTTGAGGTCAGTCGCTACATTGAATATCGCCTGTAGAAAATTTTCCAGATAGTGTGCTGTCTGGAATCGCTGTACCTTCTTGCGAAGTCCAGAAGTGCCCGGTTTTTGGTCCGTAAAAGGCGTTGAAGAGATTTGTAGAATATTCATATTTTATGCTCTATCGCTTTTTTATCATTATGCACAATGGAGACCAGATTACCACTTTGTCTTTCGTAAGGCGAACTAGCTCACGAAGTCTGGAGAGCCAGGATCCGGCTGGGTAAAAAATTTATGTTCAGAAATGATGAAAAGATTAAAAAACCGGGTATTTACTGTGTGCATAGGGCGCTTTGCCTTGTACTATATATAGACCAATGAAGCATAGAGTGGATAGCGTTCATTGAGTAATGATGTTTTATTGATTCGGTGGAGTGGAGTAGATTTTGCCGGATCGGTAAATATTACCGGCTGAATTAAAAAGGATGATTTAAAGATGTCTCGATTAAAGCAGACCCAGGCGTGGTTGGCACTGACGCAACATTATGAGCAAATCAAGCACCTGCATATGCGTGACTTGTTTGAGGAAGACCAGCAGAGGTTTGCAAGGTTTTCGTTACACCACAATGATATTCTTTACGACTATTCCAAGAACTGTATTACCGATGAGACGGTCGACCTGTTGCTGAAACTTGCACATCAGGCAGAGCTGCCGAGCTGGATTGAGCGATTATTTAGCGGAGATAAGATTAATCACACCGAAAATCGAGCGGTGTTACATACAGCACTAAGAGACAGGAGCGATACGCCAATTGTACTTGATGGTGTTGATATCGCGCCGGAAATCAAAGCTGAAAGAGCGAAAGTAACAAGTCTTGCTGAAAAAATTCGCCGTAGAGAATGGCGCGGGGTGTCAGGCCAGCCCATTACTGATGTTGTTAATATTGGCATCGGTGGTTCAAACCTCGGGCCACTGATGGTCAATGAGGCGTTAAGACCCTATTCCTTGCATGATCTGAATGTGCACTTTGTCTCCAATATTGATGAGAATCACATCAATGAAACACTCGAATACCTGGACCCAAAAACGACTTTTTTTATTATCGCCTCGAAGAGCTTTACAACGCAGGACACCATGCTGAATGCCGAAACCGCACGGCAATGGTATCTCAGTCTTATTGGTAGTGATGAACAAATTGGTCGTCATTTCTCTGCTGTGACCTCGAATACGAAGCTGGCGATGGAGTTTGGTATTGCCGGTGAAAATATTTTCAAGATGTGGGATTGGGTTGGTGGCCGCTATTCATTGTGGTCGGCTATTGGCTTGTCGACAATGATCGCGATAGGGGCTGAACAGTTTGATGAGTTGTTAGAGGGTGCCTACGAACTTGATATGCACTTCAGGAAAAGCCCATTGGAACAAAATATTCCGGTGATGATGGCCTTGTTGGGTATCTGGTATAACAATTTTTTCGAGGTCCAGGCGACCGCAGTGCTTCCTTATGATCAATATCTGCATCGCTTTGCAGCCTATATGCAGCAGGTTGACATGGAGAGTAACGGAAAATACATAGATAGAAGTGGCGATGAGGTCGATTATACGACCGGACCGGTGCTTTTTGGTGAAATAGGAATATCTGGCCAGCACGCCTTTTTTCAACTGTTGCACCAGGGAACAAAACTTGTACCGGCCGATATTCTTGCACCGCTTTTTAGTTATCGATGTATCGCACGGCATCACCGCGCATTAATGTCTAATGTGTTTGCACAAACAGAGGCATTGATGCGCGGTAAAACAGAGCCGGAAGCTAGACAGGAGTTACAGGATAAGGGGCTAAGTGATGACGCGATTGAGAAACTATTGCCATATAAGGTTTTCCCCGGCAACAGACCGACCAGCACATTTTTGTTTGACACGCTAACGCCACGTACCCTGGGCTCTCTGATTGCGATGTATGAACATAAGGTCTTTGTGCAAGGCGTTATCTGGAATATAAATTCATTTGACCAATGGGGGGTTGAGCTTGGAAAGCAGCTTGCCACAACCATTTCAGATGAGCTGAATGATGATGAGCAGGTTGGTACCCATGATTGTTCTACTAATGGACTGATCAACTATTACAAACAGCGCAGGTCATTCAAGCGGAAGCAAAAATAACAGGTCTTGTATGCGAATATTAGCGGGTGATATAGGTGGTACCCATACGCGACTTGTCTATGTACAAGATGACTGCGATCCTTCTATCAGGCATGAAAGGAGCTATGCCAGTGCTGACTACATGGGTCTTATCGAAGTGATTGAGGCCTTCCTGTCGCATTATGATATTCAAAAACCGCTTGATGCTGCTTGTCTGGCCGTGGCCGGGCCGGTGATTTCGGGTTACGCGTCGCTCACAAACTTGCCGTGGCAGGTCGGTGAGTCAGAGTTAAGCTCACGCCTGCAGACAGCGCATGTTAGCTTAATTAACGATCTTGTTGCGGTGGCCTATGCTATTCCTGGCTTGCAGGATGATGATGTGTTTGTCGTGCAGCCGGGCAAAAGCTGCGCTGGGCCAGAGGCGATATTCGATGCGGTTGTGATCGGGGCGGGAACAGGCCTGGGGGCTGCGCACCTGGTATGGCAGGGGGATCACTATCACGCCCTTAGTAGTGAAGCAGGGCATGTAGGGTTTGCCCCGGAGACGGTGATGCAGGAGCAGTTGCTTAGCTGGTTACACCGACAACATGCCCACGTTAGTGTGGAAATGCTGCTCTCCGGTTGTGGCATCTATACGCTTTATCAGTTTTTTCGGGATGAACTTGGTCTGTCGGAATCCAGCCTGATCAGGGAGGCGATGCAGAATACCGATCCTGCACGGGTAATCAGCGAGCATGCTGTGATCGGTGATGATGTCCTCTGCACACAAACATTGGCCAGCTTTATTGAGATTTACGCTGCGGTGGCCGGTGATATAGTGCTGCATCATTACCCAGTGAGTGCTGTATATCTGGCGGGTGGTATCGGGCCGAAGCTGCAGAGTCTTCTGGCATGCAGTGCATCGAGCTTTAGCGAGGCATTCACCAATAAAGGACCTATGCGAGGTAACCTGCAGAAGCTCCCAGTCAAACTGATTATGGACAACAGTCCTGGTCTCGACGGTGCTATCGTTTACGCACGCCAACAATATCTATCAGAATAGTCGTTGCCTGTAGCCAGCAGAAACCTGGTACTACGTGGAGCCTACGAACACCCCACGCAGGGTAGTGATTATGCCCGATATTATTATCATCGGCGAATTGTAGCGATGGCAATCGATTGTGCCTAAGCAGGCCTTATTTAATCTCAATCGATGCGTTATTTCTTAGATCTTCTATATAATCTGCAACCGCCTTATTTTGCAGGGCAGTCGCCAGTTGTTCTGCAACAGCTTCAAGCGCAGGTGGATCGATGGCGCGTTTTTCATCCAGTTGAATGATGTGCCAGCCAAAGCGACTCTGTACTGGGGTATTACTATATTCGCCGGGCTTCAATGTGGCGACAACCGCAGCAAATGGAGGGGGCATCTGCTCGCTACCCAGCCAGCCGAGATCACCGCCTTCGCTGCTGGAGGGGTCGATGGAACTCGTCCCCGCTAGTTTTTTGAAGTCTTCGCCACGTTTGAGCGCTGCCAGGATGTTGTTGGCATCGGGCTCACTTTTAACCAGGATATGTCGGGTGTGATATTCATTGCTGCCCTGGCCATACTGTTTGTCGTAAGCCTCTTTGAGTGCAGCCTCTGTCAGTGTTTTGTCTAAATGGCTTTTGAGGCCATGATTGATGATGACTGATCTTTTTTGCATCTCAAGTTCAGCTTTTACTGCAGCCGATGTATCGATACCGGCTTTTACAGCGGCCTTATAGAGTAGCTCGCTGTTGATATACTCCTGCAGTAGCAGCTTTCGCTGCTCCTGGCTGATGGCCCCGTTATGTTGCACTTGTTGTGCGCGCATTGTTATATAGCGATTGAAAGTTTCGCTATCTACCGATTTTCCATCGATGACGAGGACAATATCTGTCTCTTCGGCATGTGCACCTGAAAATGAAAGCAGTGATGCGGAGAGCAAAATAATGGGTAGATGTCTTAGTGATTTCATAATCTATTCCTTTCAACGCTAATGTGTAAGGGTCAGGATGCGAACCGTAACAAACGATGCTACAACTGATCGTGGTGATTATTCAAGCTCTGAACCTTAGGGTAAAACCTTTTTGAATGGCTTAATGGTGACATTTTCATAAACATCGGCCTTGATGTAAGGATCTTGATCCGCCCATACCTGGGCCTCCTGTAGTGAAGGAAATTCGGCCACGATCAGGCTGCCACTGAAACCCGCGCTACCCGGGTCTTCACTGTCGATAGCCGGATGCGGGCCTGCGAGTACCAGTCGTCCAGCATCCTTTAATATATTCAATCGTTCGATATGTGCCGGGCGGTTAGCGAGTCGTTTTTCCAGTGAGTCAGGGACGTCTTCAGCAATAATAGCGTAGAGCACTACGGTTTTTCCCCATTGTTATCATCTTCATCTGCTTTCATGTATCTGGTGAGAAAGGGGATTTGCAACATAACAAAGGCGAAGGTGAGCCCCATCAGACCAAATAGCTTGAAGTTGACCCAGGTATCAGTATCGAAGTTATAGACCACATAGAGATTCACAAAACCGATAATGACAAAAAAGAGGATCCAGCTGATATTAAGTTTGAGCCAGATGGGTTGTGGCAGCGTCATCGCCTGCCCCATCATGCGTTGAATGATTGTTTTTTCACCGATATAGTGGCTGCCGAGGAAAACGGCACCAAAGACCCAGTTGATGACGGTTGGTTTCCATTTGATGAACATCTCATCCTGTAAAAACAGGGTCGCGCCACCAAAGATGACCATAATCGCCAGTGTGACCAGGTGCATGTTTTCGAAGCGGCGATGCTTAACCCAGTGAATGGTGACCTGTGCAAACGAGGCGGCTATCGCGACAGCCGTGGCGACGTAAATATCGTAAGCCTTATAGGCGATAAAAAAGAGTAAAACCGGGAAAAAATCGGCAAGAAATTTCATAAGCGTTGTAAGGTTTTGTTCGGTTCTGAATAAGCTAATTAAATGATAGTCAGCGTATTATTTGCAGACGTGGCATAATGCGCCGTTGGGAACCGAGTATAGCACGCGAAAACAGGAAACAAGGTCTTGTCCTCAATTTGTTATGATCTTCACAGTCACTCAACCGCCTCTGATGGCGTATTGAGTCCAGCAGCACTGGTGCGCCTGGCTGCGGAGAATGGAGTCGATGTGCTGGCGCTGACGGATCACGATAGCACCGACGGTCATGCAGAAGCTGCCGCGGCGGCAGATGAAGTGGGGATTCATTTCGTCCCGGGTATCGAGATCTCGGTGAGTTGGCGTAAACGATTGATTCATGTCGTCGGTCTGGGAGTTGATGGGAATTTTACCGAGCTTCAGGAGGGGTTGGTCCACCTGCGGATAAAGCGGCAACAACGTGCAGAGGCGATTGGTGCTCGTTTTGAGAAAATCGGTATGCCGGATGTTTATGCCGGTGCGTGCGCATTGGCTGGTGGGGTGGTGGGTCGTTTGCATTTTGCCATGTATCTGGTGGAGCAGGGAGAAGCGCGCGACATTCAGCAGGCCTTCAAAAAGTATCTGTTGAAGGGCAAGCGCTGTTATGTGCCGTGCGAATGGGCTTCATTAGAGGACGCACTTGGCTGGATTCACGGTGCAGGTGGGCAGGCGGTGGTGGCGCACCCGGCGCGTTACAAGATGAGCCGCACGCTGTTTCGGGAATTTCTGGTCGATTTCAAGGCGCTGGGTGGGGCAGCACTGGAGGTGGCCTGTAGTAGTCACAGTGCTGAAGAGGCGCGCCTCATGGCGGGTTATGCCGATGAGCTTGGCTTGTTGGCTTCAGTTGGTTCCGATTTTCATTCGCCACATAATAGCTGGGCAAAGCTGGGGCAGTTGCATCCTTTACCGGATGGGTGTCAGCCAGTCTGGCATGACTGGAAATGATCATTTTCTCTCATTTAGACTTAATTTAAAATATAACAATAATTTATCAGGTCATTGTTTAAATGAAGTATCTTCGAATTCATGGCGAAACGCCTCAGCTGCGCCTGATCAATCAGGCGGTGGCGGTAATTCGTAGTGGTGGGGTGATCGTTTATCCCACTGATTCCTGTTATGCACTGGGGTGCGAGATCGGCAACAAGTTGGCGATGGACCGCATTCGTCGTATTCGAGCACTGGATGAAAATCACAATTTTACCTTGATCTGCCGTGACCTTTCGGAGCTATCCACTTATGCGCGTGTTGATAATCGAGTGTTTCGACTGCTGAAGTCGCTGACTCCGGGACCGTACACCTTCATTCTTGAGGCCTCACGTGAGGTGCCGCGTCGCCTGCAGCATCCCAGGCGAAAGAGTATCGGGTTACGCGTGCCGCAGCACCCGATTGCGCAAGCGTTACTGGAGGCGATGGGTGAGCCGATGATGAGCGTTACGATGACGTTGCCGGGTGATGAAACGCCACTGACAGATCCTGAAGAGATGTCTGAGCAGCTTGGCAAGCAGGTTGACCTGATTGTCGATGGCGGCTGGGGTGGTTATGAGCCGAGTACTGTGATCGACCTGACAGGGGAAGCGCCAGTAGTGGTGCGTCGTGGTAAGGGCGACCCTTCGGTAGTGGAAGGCTGACGTTTTAATGATTAAAATCGTCGTTCTAATAAGGTTATAATTGTCGCATGGATGAATTGAGCGTACTTCAACGCGTTGCCGTTTGGGCACTACCGGTGCTATTGGCGATCACTGTGCATGAGGTTGCGCATGGCTGGATGGCGATGCGGCTTGGAGACAAGACGGCTATGATGCTGGGGCGTCTGACGCTCAATCCGGTCAAACACATAGATCCCATTGGAACACTTTTAGTCCCCGGCCTGTTGTTGGTGATGGGGGGCTTTATCTTTGGCTGGGCGAAGCCAGTGCCGGTCACCTGGGAAAATCTGCGACATCCAAAACGCGATATGGCGCTAGTGGCGTTGGCTGGGCCGATGAGTAATCTCCTGATGGCGTTGATGTGGGCTGCTATTGTGAAACTCGGACTGGTGCTGGCCACTGCAGGTAGTGCTGAGATGATCGCATTGCCACTGATTTATATGGGCGGCGCCGGGATTACCATCAACCTTATCTTGATGGTGTTAAACCTGTTGCCACTGCCGCCACTGGATGGAGGACGGATTGTCGCCTCTCTGTTACCTGATCGACTTTCGTGGCAGTTTAATCGGTTGGAGCGCTGGGGTTTTGTTATTCTGCTGGGGTTGATGGTGATGGGGGTGCTGGGAAAGATTCTTTGGCCGCCTATCAACTACCTGCAGGGCCAGCTCTTCCTGTTATTTGGTCTTTAAAAGTAAATATTTTTGTTTAAATTAAGAGGATAACTGATTGATTACTACGGCTTCTCAAAAAAACCGTGTGCTCTCGGGAATGCGCCCAACGGGCCGGCTCCATCTGGGCCATTACCACGGTGTTTTGAAGAACTGGGTGAAGTTACAACACGAATATGAGTGTTTTTTCTTCGTCGCAGACTGGCATGCATTGACGACTGAGTATGAAAATACCGCGTTGATTAGTGACAGCATCTGGGAGATGGTGATTGACTGGCTAGCCGCTGGCGTTAACCCAGGTGCGGCTAATCTCTTTATTCAGTCGCGTGTCCCCGAACATGCAGAGCTCCATCTGCTGCTCTCCATGATCACACCGCTAGGTTGGTTGGAGCGGGTGCCAACCTATAAAGATCAGCAGGAAAAGCTGAAAGAGAAAGACCTCGATACCTACGGTTTTCTTGGTTACCCATTGTTGCAGAGTGCCGACATTCTGGTCTACAAGGCAGCACAGGTGCCTGTCGGTGAAGACCAGGTGGCGCATGTCGAACTGACACGTGAAGTAGCGCGACGTTTTAATCATCAATATGGTCGCGAGCCGGATTTTGCAGAAAGGGCTGAGCTGGCAATTAAAAAGATTGGTAAGAAAAATGCAAAGCTCTACAGAGGGTTACGTAGACAATATCAGGAACAGGGTGATCATGATTCGCTGGAGAAGGCGCGTGCATTACTGGAAACGCAGCAGAACATCACGCTTGGTGATCGTGAGCGCCTGTTTGGTTATCTGGAAGGGGGAGGTAAAATCATTCTGCCTGAGCCGCAGGCGCTACTGACTCCGACTTCCAAGATGCCGGGACTCGATGGGCAAAAGATGTCAAAATCTTACGGCAACACCATCGCACTGCGTGAGGCACCTGATGTGGTCGAGAAGGCGCTGCGTACCATGCCCACTGATCCAGCGCGCGTGCGTCGTACTGACCCTGGAAATCCTGAGATTTGTCCGGTGTGGGGTTTTCATGAGATCTATTCCACCGATGAGGTGCGCCAGTGGGTGGTAGAAGGGTGTCGCAGTGCCGGCATCGGCTGTATTGATTGCAAGCAACCGGTGATCGATGCTGTAATTGCTGAGCAGGCGCCGATTCATGAACGGGCGATGCAGTATATCGAAAGCCCCAAGCTGGTACGTAATATTATTGCCGAAGGGAGCGAGCGTGCACGTGAAGTGGCGCGCGAAACACTGGATGAAGTGCGAGAGGTAATGGGGCTTGCAGATAACAAATAATCAATTAGTTACGGCCTTTATCTATAATGGTTTCTGACATAAATTCTGAAGTTGATGCTGAGGAAACTGAGGTGGTTACGCCAACCCAGCAGGAGATGCCCTTTGCCATTGTTCAGGGCAAGAGCATCAGCGAGCCGCCGCAGGACCTCTATATTCCACCGGATGCGCTCGAGATTTTTCTTGAGGCGTTCGAGGGGCCGCTCGATCTGTTGCTCTATCTGATCAAACGCCAGAACCTCGATATTCTCAATATTCCGATTGCCGAGATCACCCGGCAGTACATGGAGTATGTCGAGCTGATGAAGGAGCTGCACCTTGAGCTGGCAGCGGAGTATCTGGTCATGGCGGCGATGCTGGCGGAGATCAAATCACGCATGTTGTTGCCGCGTCCTGTTGAAGTAGATGACGAGGATGATCCGCGTGCCGAGCTGATCCGGCGTCTGCAGGAGTACGAACGCTTCAAACAGTCAGCTGAAGAGATCGAGGCGATGCCGCGTGTTGATCGCGATATCTTCCCGATTGCAGTGAAGGCCCCCGAGAGTAATGTGGTGAGGCTGGAGGCGAAGGTCGAGTTGCAGGAGATCCTGCTTGCCTTCCAGGAGATCATGGCACGCGCGGATATGTACACACATCACCAGATCAAGATGGAGCCACTCTCTGTGCGCGAGCGCATGACAGAAGTGCTTGATCTGATCGATACTGAAAAATTCACCGAGTTCTCTGCCCTGTTTACCCCGCAAGAGGGGCGCATGGGGGTCGTCGTATCACTGCTGGCGATCCTTGAGCTGGTCAAAGAGTCGCTGCTTGAGCTGGTACAAACTGAAAACTATGGCCCTATTTACGTAAAGGCACCACAAAATGTTCACGAGCCCCATGAATCAAACTCAGCTTAAAAATATTATCGAGGCCGCGATCATGACCGCGGACACCCCCGCCTCAATGGACTACCTGCTGCGGCTCTTTAGCGAAGAGGAGCAGGTGGGCCGTGAAGAGATTAAAGAAGTGCTGATGCAGCTGGAAGCCGAGTGTGAATCGCGCGGCATTGAATTGAAAGAGGTGGCGAGTGGCTATCGCTATCAGGCCAGTCAGGATATCTCACCGTGGCTCTCTCGCCTCGAAGTCGAGCGCCCGTCACGTTATTCGCGCGCGCTGCTGGAGACACTTTCGCTGATTGTCTATCGCCAGCCGGTAACGCGCGCCGAGATCGAAGATGTGCGCGGTGTTGCCGTCAGCTCATCAATCATTAAGACCTTGCTGGAACGGGAGTGGGTGCGTGTCGTGGGTCATCGTGATGTCCCCGGCAAACCGGCACTCTATGGCACGACGCGACAGTTCCTTGATTACTTCAATCTTAAGAGTCTTAGTGAACTGCCACCGTTGGCTGAAATCCGCAGCCTTGATTCGATTCAGAACGAGCTGGAACTGAAGGTGGTTATTGGTGGTGAAGAGGCGGCCAATGCTGATTCGATGGATGACCAGCAGGTCGCTACCGTAGCAGAAGAGGGTGAAGATGATGCTACGCCCGTTGACGAAACTGTACTGGGGCAAGATGTGGCGGTTATCGAAAAGGCAAATGTGCAGAGTGATGAGTCAGCGTCAGTCGACAACGAAGCTGCTACGCTTACTGATGAAGGCGATAAGGCAATTGTGAGCAGGGATACGCCTTCCGCAGAGCATGATGTTGAATCCAGCGCGATAGAAAATGACACTGCTGAGATCGATGTTATTTCAGATGAGCCAGACACTACGATGACATCGGATTCTGATGAGCAAGCGAATAGCGATGATTCACTTGCTGCTAGAACGGGTTGATATAACCCCATGAGTGAACGCATTCAAAAGGCGCTGGCACAGGCCGGCCACGGCTCGCGCCGCCAGGTTGAGGGGTGGGTGCAGGAGGGGCGCATTACCGTCAATGGTAAAGTGGCCACGCTGGGTGAGCATATCACCGAAGATGACCGGGTGATGCTGGATGGTAAACAGCTGCGCCTGAAATTCAAACAGGAACTACCGCTCAAGGTGATCATCTATCACAAACCAGTCGGTGAGATCTGTACCCGTATTGACCCCGAAAAACGGCCGACTATTTTTAATAACCTGCCCAAACTGCGCGGTGGGCGTTGGGTTGCGGTGGGTCGACTCGACGTAAATACCAGTGGTCTATTGTTGCTGACCACCAGTGGTGAACTGGCCAATAAGTTGATGCATCCCTCTAGTGGCATGGAAAGAGAATATGCGGTACGGGTGCTGGGTGAGGTCGATCGCGACATGCTCAAACAGCTGCGTGAAGGGGTAGTGTTAGACGACGGCAAGGCCTCATTCGATACCATTCGCGATGCGGGTGGGCAGGGGGCCAACCACTGGTATCACGTGATCATCAAAGAAGGGCGCAAGCGTGAAGTACGTCGCCTGTGGGAATCACAGGGGGTAACTGTGAGTCGTCTGATCCGCGTGCGCTTTGGTGACATCACACTGCCGCGAGGTCTCTCTGCCGGTAAATTTACAGACCTCGATGATGCAAGTCTCAATAAGCTGCTAAGAAGTGTCGACATGCCTGCGATAGAAAAGAAGCACGGTCGTGCCGCAAGCCGTACGCGTGCTAATCCACGCTCAACCCCGAAGAAGCTGGATGATAAACCGAAAACCAGACCAAGAGCTAAGCCTAAAGGACATACACCGGTGGCCAGGAGGAAAAAGACCGCCTCAAAAAGAAAATAAAGCAGGCGGTGGATATCAAAAGTAGCCCGGGCTGAGCTTTAGGCGAAACCCGGGAGGGCAGTGCCACATTCCCCGGATTTTACCACAAGGACACTTCCTTCGGACGCGCATAAGCTCAGCCCGGGCTACATATAAATTACTGGGTAGCTTTTGTATTCGCCTTGTTTAGAAGGGTAGGCAGGCATTCATGAAACTATGAAATCATGTCATTGCGAGGAGTGAAGCGACGAAGCAATCTCTGTGCTTGATGGCCCTGATAGCGTGAGATTGCATCGCTTTGCTCACAATGACATGAATGAAAATTTTCTCCTGCTGTTAAAGCGAGCGTGAGACTTTCAAATTGACACTCTTTTCCGTCTACCAAAAGCTACTCAATCAATACGGCCCGCAGCAATGGTGGCCGGCCGATACTCCATTCGAAGTGATGGTCGGCGCCATCCTCACGCAGAACACCGCGTGGACAAATGTCGAGAAATCGATTGCACGGCTCAAGTCCAAACGTAAACTAACAGCGCAGGCAATTGATCGATTACAACATGATCAACTCGCTGAGCTGATTCGTCCCTCCGGCTATTTTAATGTTAAGGCGACACGCCTGAAAAACTTCTGTCACTGGTATCTGGCGCAGGGTGGTTTCGAAACGTTGAATGAACTCGATACTGCATCACTTCGTCATGGTTTGCTGTCGGTCAATGGTGTCGGCCCCGAGACAGCGGATGACATGATGCTCTACGCTTTCAATCGTCCGGTCTTTGTCGTCGATGCCTATACCCGGCGGATCTTTTCACGCCTTGGTTTGGTTGATGATGCAATTGGTTATGAACCGTTGCGGGAGAAGTTTGAGCTGGAGTTTATCAGTAAAAGAAAGCAGGTGAACGAGGAGGCGCGTGTTGCACATTATAATGAATATCATGCGTTGATTGTGGTGCACGGTAAGGATGTCTGTCGTACGCGGCCACGCTGTGAGAAGTGTTGTCTGCGTAGGCAATGCGCATTTATAAGTGACAACTGAAAAATAAAAAAGGCGCCACAGTTGTGACGCCAAGAGGGGAGAATGTTATTTAGTTAGCTATCATCTGAGTCGTCGTCATCGTCTCCACTTTCGCCATTGCAGCTATCTTCGAGATCGATGATCATCGCAACCATTGTGGTGGCATCACTCATGCCGCCTTTGGCCTCGATCACGGCGCCATTTCTCAGGCAGCTTGCATTGCCGTCTTCATACCAGCTGTTACTGGCGTCGATCGTGACCGAGTCGCCGTTGCTAATGCCGCTTACGTGCTCGAATTCCTGCACGGTTATCGTCAACAGGCTTCCGTTGATAGCGCTGATCGTACCTTCGAGTTCGGCATAGTCATCAAGGTAGCTGTGGCCAACTGCGTTGCTCGGCGCCCCTTCGATCTCGATGATCGCAGCGGTGAAGCTGGTGCCGTCCCAGTTGCCTTTGATCTCCACCTCCTGCCCCACAGTGAGCAGCGCGAGGGAGCCGTGGCTGAACAGTGCATTACTGGTATTGGCGATATCGAGCATGTTGCTGCCCGGCATAAAGCTCGCCTCTTTCACATCGAGGGTCAGCGTGGTGCCGTTAAAGGTGGTGACGAACCCTTCTACTTCACTGTTGATCGTAACGCTGCCACCTGTGGCAATCTCTACCGCAGAGGCGGTGATGTTCAGGTTGGTGGCATCATAAGTGCCGGTCAGGGTGACCTGTATGCCCACTTGCAGCGGTGTGGTGTCGGCCGCGACGGTTGCGGTGGCCGCATTTGTTACCGTTGCCGTAGCGTGCAGGTTAACGGTGAGATTGGCGCCGCCGCTCACAGGTGACACGACAAACTGTGTCGGGCTGTTAACCGCCTGTACCTGCCCGTTCACCGTCGCTACGGTCTGGTTTAATGTGCCGGGATCGGTCTGCACCACGACAGGGTTCACGGTGTTGGTTCCCGCGTCGTAGGTGAACTGCTTCAGGTCGAAATCGAGCACCAGTGATGTGACCTGATTGGCGTCGACCACCAGTTGACCGGTCACGTTGAGCGTATAAGTAGGATTACCGCTCTGATCAAACGTCGCGCTGGTGGTCAAGCCACCCAGATCGACCAGCTGGATCTGGTTATCCATCACGATATCGAACGAGGTGTAGGTCCCCGCCGCGATCGTCTGTGCATCGATCAGTGCGCCGATGTTGGCCAGCTGTGAGAGGTTGTGAGTCTGGCCGGCGGTGTTGCGATAGAGATCTACCACCTGACTATTGGCGTTGGTTGCGGTGATCGCCTGTACGTTTACCCACACCTCTGAATAGCTCAGGTTCAGGTTGTCGGTGATCATCACCGAGACGGTGCCTGTGGTGCCAGTCGAAGACGATCCGTCTTCATCACTACCACCACAGGCGGCCAGCACTGTAATCAGTGGGATTAAAAGTAACAGTTTCGTTTTCATGGTGCTCTCTCCATTGATTGCCCATTGGCAATTTTTAATTTCTCTCTGTCGCGATGCAGGCTCCTGAGTGGGAGAGCGCATCGCTACTGTCTACGAAAGTTATGATAGGAGGTGAAGCTGAAATGAAACTTAAAAATAGAAGGGTTATTTGGTTTTTTTATTTTTAGATGTTTATTTTTGTTTGAGTGAGGACTGGAATTTTCGTTTTTCGTCACTCCGGCGTAGGCCGGAGTCCAGTGGTTTCTGGATTCTGGCTTTCGCCAGAATGACGTTATTAGTTATGTTTGTAGCGAGTCTAGATGCTGCATACACATAGTCTATGTTTCAACTTTGTCTTTATCGAAACCAATACGAATTATATTTTCAAATGAATTGTAGGGTGCAATAGAGAAGAGAAAGCTACTCTTCATCTTCCAACGGCGCAAACTTGGCGACGATCTCCATCTCCTCCTCACCACGTTTGATCAACAGCGGTAACCATGTGCCGTGACGGGTGCGTTGCACGATGCTGATGACTTCAATCATTCGTTTAATCTCTTTGCCTGCCGCCATCACAAAGATGTCGCCTTTTTGCAGGCCGCTCGCTTCGGCAACACTGTCATCGACCAGTTTGGCGATGCTGACCTTACCGTCGTCTTCTTCAAGATAGACGCCGAGTTTCGCTTTCTGCTGTGCCGCTTCGCTTTGCATGGTCATGCCGACGATGGCGTCTGCAAATGTTTTATCAACCCCTTCACAGCCGAAGTCATCATGCCAGGCGATCATGGTGGTGATATCTTTTTGCCCTAGTGATTTAAGTTGGTCGGGGATACCGTAATCGTTGACCACATGGCCGCTGCCCATCACGCCGACAAACAGCAGTGATGGGTCTTTTTGTGTCTGTTGGTAGATGATCTGTGCCATCGCGGCATCCCATAGCGTTTGCCCTTGCAGAAAGCGTTTGAAACCGGGACTTTCGAGATCGGCCTTTTTATCTTTTGCATCCTTCTTTGCGCCGGGTTTGTGCGAACCATGTTGTTGATAGATTGAGATCAACAGGTTTTTGTAACCCTCGCCTGGAGGTGCAGGATCGCTGACCCCTTCACGATCTGCTGCGGCGATATTCTGCCAGCCCTCTTTACGTACTTTTTTAACCAGCTCGCGGCTGATGTTGAGGGCGTGGATTGGAATCTGCTTCATGCGTGCAAAGTGAAACAGCGGCAGATAATATTTAGCGTCGAAATTCCAGTACTTCTGCCAGTTGGCTTGTTCGAGAAATTCGGCTTCACTCAACTCACCCGCTATCCATTTATCGAGTACCGGTTGAACCTTGCGCGGAAACATCTCAAAACCGATCGCCATGTTGGGGTTGTGAGCATGGAGGGCTGTCAGGGTGTGTAGCTCCCAGCGCTGGTGGTCGCCCTGAGCGTGGTGTTCACCAAGTAAAACCACGCGCCCCTGGGCTGCCTTCTTGATGAACTTGTTGCCATCAATTTCCTTCAGGTCAGCGGGGTTGTACCACAGGTTGGGAAGGACGCAGCTGTTGTCGGCCTTGCCGTTGTGATCAATGATCGATTCACTGGCATTGATGGCTGTACTGATACCGCCCAAAGTCAGTGCGCTAATGAGCGTTGTCGCGCGTATTCTGCGAGACAGTACGGAAACCGTCGATCGAACTGAATTAATCCCATGCATGTTGTAATCCTTCTCCTGGTGAGATGACGCATGTAAACGTCACATACTATATTGATTGTTTGTGTAATGTAAAACGGCGTTAGACTCGACGGCGTTATTTACACTTAAGGAACCTCTGATTAATTACGTCATGTGTCAGGCGACCGTAGAAAGTACACCCAAGGGTATTTCACCCTTGCGGTACGAGTGAAGCGTGACGGAGAGCACCGGGAATACCTTTAGGTACTGGAAGTTCAAATCCTTTAGGGCGGCAATCTCAGCACGATAAGATTCATCAAGTTAGGAGATGGCTTCGTCACTTCGTTCCTCGTACCACGGCACTTCCTTCGGTCGCCTGACAATTAATCAGAGGTTCCTTAAGAAACTATCAGGCAGGGCGTATATAAGCTGCGGAGCATTGTGCTGAAAGGTTGCCTGCTACCGTGTCAACCATGCCTGATTCCTGATGTGCCTGGCATTACGGCAGAACATATTTCTTTATTGCAGGTCTGCTCGAAATTTGACAATAGAGGTACAATCAACATTACGACTAGCGGCTAAAAAGGCTCAAATCAGGATGACGATCTTTGAACCGATAACAAGCGATTCAGACCCACTACGCATCGCCATCGATGAGGCCTGGCTTGTCGACGAGACCACCTGCGTCAATGCCTTGTTGCAGCAGATAAAGTTTAGTGAGGATGCGCAGCAACGGATCGATGCACTGGCACGTCGTCTGGTCATAGCGGTGCGCGAAAAATCACAGGCACAGGGCAGCATCGATGCTTTTATGCAGGAGTACGATCTTTCATCCCAGGAAGGGGTGGTGTTGATGTGCCTGGCGGAGGCGTTACTGCGCATCCCCGATGACGAGACCGCTGACCGCCTGATTCAGGACAAACTGGGCTCGGCCGACTGGGGCAGTCATCTATGGCGTAGCTCATCGCTGTTTGTGAATGCATCGACATGGGGGCTGATGCTGACCGGGCGTATGGTCGGGCTTGATGATGAAACCCTGCGTGACGGCCAGTCTTTTCTGCAACGTCTGGTCAGCCGCAGTGGTGAGCCGGTGATCCGCATGGCGATCCGTCAGGCGATGCGCATCATGGGGCAGCAGTTTGTCATGGGCGCGACGATCGATGCCGCACTTAAACGCTGTAAAGAAGGTGATAATCATGGCTACCGTTATTCTTTCGATATGCTCGGTGAGGCGGCACTGACACGTGGCGATGCCGATGGCTATTTCAGTGCCTATCAGAATGCCATCACCCGCATTGCCGCCGAAGTGAGTCACGATGATGCACTCTATGCTCGCCCCGGTATCTCGGTAAAGCTCTCGGCCTTGCATCCACGCTATGAGCTATATCAACGTGAACAGGTGTTAGGAGAATTGACGCCACGCCTGTTAACACTGGCACTACAGGCGCGCGCGGCCGGTATCACGTTGACGATTGATGCCGAAGAGGCGGATCCTTTGTCGCTGTCGCTCGATATCTTTGACGCGCTCTACCGTGCAGCTGAGCTTGATGGGTGGGAGGGCCTGGGACTGGCGTTGCAGGCCTACCAGAAACGGGCGCCGTTGGTGATCGACTGGTTACATACACTGGTCGCCGACGTCGGGCGTATGATCCCAGTGCGCCTGGTGAAAGGGGCCTACTGGGACAGCGAGATCAAAAGCGCACAGGAGCGTGGTCTTGAAGGATATCCCGTCTACACCCGCAAGATTGCCACCGATGCCGCTTATCTCGCCTGTGCAGGTAAACTGCTGGCGGCGGACGACTGTTTCTATCCGCAGTTTGCCACCCATAACGCCCATACAGTCGCCGCCATTGTCGAGATGGCGGCGGACAAGCCGTTCGAGTTTCAACGACTGCACGGCATGGGAGAGGCGCTCTACAGCGAGGTGACTGATGGCGATGACTTAGCGTTACCCTGTCGTATCTATGCGCCGGTTGGCAGTTACGATTCGCTGTTACCCTATCTGGTACGACGCCTTTTGGAAAACGGTGCGAATACCTCTTTTGTTAATCGGATTACCGATCGTCACGCGGCGATCGAAGAGATTATCAGCGACCCCATCACCGAACTCGATGCACTGGGTGATAAACCGCATCCACGCATCCCACTGCCGGCAGAACTGTTTGGCTGTGAACGGCCCAATTCGCGCGGGATTAATCTGCACAGCGTGCAGGTTCTCAAAAATCTTGACGACCAGTTGGCCGCTTTTTCAGGCAGTAGCTCAACCACACAGTGGCGTGTTGCACCGATCATTAACGGCGTGATGACCACCGCTGATCGAGATGTTTTAACGGTGAATGACCCCGCCGATCATCAACGTGTGGTTGGGCATGTGATCAACGCCATTGAAGTGATGGTGGCCGAGGCGCTTGCCAGTGCCGCAGAGGCGAGTGAACTGTGGTCGATAACCACAGCCGAGATGCGTGCCACAGCACTTGAAAAAGCCGCCGTTTTATTTGAAACGCATTGCGCGGAGCTGATTGCGCTGTGTGTGCGTGAAGCGGGCAAGGGGATTGTCGATGCCGTGGCCGAGGTGCGAGAGGCGGTCGACTTCTGTCGTTACTACGCGGCGATGGCACGCCAGGAGTTTGCAGCGCCACAGCTGTTGCATGGTGCGACCGGGGAACTCAATGAGATGACGCTGCATGGGCGTGGCGTATTTGCCTGCATCAGCCCGTGGAATTTTCCTTTAGCAATCTTTGTCGGACAGGTGTGCGCGGCACTGGCGGCAGGGAATAGCGTGATCGCCAAACCGGCGGCTCAGACACCCTTGATCGCGGCACGTGCAGTGCAACTATTACATGAAGCAGGTGTGCCGAATGAGGTGCTGCATCTATTGACCGGTAGCGGCCGTACCATTGGCATGCAGTTGGTGAATGATACACGCATCAGCGGCATCGCCTTTACCGGTTCCACAGAAACGGCGCAGACCATCAATCGAGCACTGGCAGCGCGCAGTGGCGCTATCGTGCCGTTGATCGCCGAGACCGGTGGACAGAACTGCATGATCGTCGATAGCTCCGCGCTGCCGGAACAGGTGGTGATCGATGTGATGCAATCGGCATTCAACAGTGCCGGGCAGCGCTGTTCGGCACTGCGGGTGCTGTTTCTGCAAGAGGATGTCGCTGACGGCATCATCGAAAAATTAACGGGTGCCATGGCGGAACTGGTGGTGGGGGAGCCGCTGTCACTCGCCACCGATGTCGGTCCGGTGATCGATCAGACCGCGCTTGAAACATTACAGACACACGCTCAGTGGATGCAGAGCGAAGGCAAGCTGCTCTACGCTACGCCGCTACCCAGTGGGCTAGAACGAGGCTTCTATTTTGCACCACATCTGTTTGAGATCTCTCGCCTTGAGTTGTTGCCGCGCGAAGTGTTTGGGCCGATCCTGCATGTGATTCGTTTTCCAGCGGATGGTCTAAATACAGTGATCGATGCAATCAACAGCACCCGCTATGGTTTGACCCTCGGGGTACATAGTCGCATTGAAGCGACGGCGCGATATATCCAGCAACGGGTGCGTGTCGGCAATCTCTACATCAATCGCAACATGATCGGTGCCACGGTCGGGGTGCAGCCGTTTGGTGGCGAAGGGCTTTCCGGCACCGGCCCCAAGGCGGGTGGGCCGCATTACCTGCACCGCTTTGCGACGGAACGGACGCTGACGGTCAATACTTCTGCGGTGGGTGGTAACGCTTCGCTGTTATCACTCGGTGATGATGAGCACTAATGACTCAATCAGTAGTGCGGCAATTAATCGATAAGTAATGCGGCGCCAACGTCGCGTCCATCTGAGGCGAGGATGGCATAGGTGCGGCAGGCCGCCGCGGTATCCATCACTTCGACCGCAACACCCTGGTTGGTGAGTGACGATAGTACCTGAGGGGCTGGCCAGTGGTGGGCTACGCCGGTACCGAGTAGCAGTATCTGGGGTGGTTTGGGAAACAGCGCCTCGAAGTGCTGCTGTTCCAGTTGCTCGATGTTGCGCGGTGCCCAGTCGCTGATCAGGCGGTGAGGCATGATGATCAGGCTCTGTGTCAGGGTCTCTGTTTTTAGCGTTTTATTGCCAAAGCCGCTGTCCTGAGCATCAAATTCCTCATTAGGGCGGATGACGACGATCTCGCCCGGATTGTAGGCATAGATGCCGAGTCGGCTGTGGTCCTCATCGAGGGTGATTTTTACGCTCTGACGAGTCTCTGATGCAGGTGTCTCTTTCATAGTGGGATACAATAACGCCTTTTATTTCGGATAGCTAGGGTCTGTTGACGTTTCATTTATCACACTGCTGGAGTTCATTTTTTCGTCCCACATACCCAGGGGGCACACCGAGGCGGAAGAAGCGTAGTGTAGTTATTCTACATAAGCGACTGACAACGTAGTGTGGCGGAAAAATGGGTCCAGCCCTCCGGGTTGCGTCTGAAAAAGCGCCACGCTGCGTTGCTCGTCACTTATTTGGAGCAACCAAACTGCGCTCCTCGCGCCTTGATTGGCGCTTTTTCAGACGCAACAGTGAGATAAATGAAACGACAACAGACCCTAGTCTTTAAAAGTTTGATATTATAGGCGTTTATTTTTTAGCTGTTCGTTGTTGGAGTGATGTAAGCAGGTGATCGAGGAATTTCCCAGAATAAAGCGGCTGCCACCCTATGTTTTCAATATCGTCAATGATTTGAAGGCGCAGGCACGAGCGCGTGGTGAAGATATTATTGATTTTGGCATGGGCAACCCCGATCAGCCAACCCCTGCCCATATTGTGGATAAGCTCGCCGAGGCGGCGCAGCGCGGCGACACGCATCGATATTCGATGTCGCGTGGCATCCCGCGCCTGCGACGTGCAATCTGCCGTTGGTACAAAGATAAATATGATGTTGAACTGGACCAGGAGAGTGAGGCGATCGTCACCATCGGCTCCAAAGAGGGGTTGGCGCATCTCGCCTTGGCGACCATGGGGCCGGGTGATGCGGTGCTGGTACCCAATCCGGCCTATCCTATCCATCCTTACGGCTTTATCATTGCGGGTGCAGATATCCGGCATGTGCCGTTGACCGCCGATGTCGATTTTTTTGCGGAGCTGGAGTCGGCGATTAAAAACACCTTCCCGCGCCCGAAAATGCTGGTGCTGAACTTTCCGGGTAACCCGACCACCCAGTGTGTCGATCTGGAATTTTTCGAAAAGGTGGTCGCGATTGCTCGTGAGCACGAGATCTGGGTGGTCCATGACCTGGCCTATGGCGAGATTGTGTTTGATGGCTACCAGGCACCATCGATCCTGCAGGTGGCAGGTGCCAAAGAGGTTGCGGTTGAATTTTACAGTCTCTCGAAGAGCTACAATATGCCGGGCTGGCGGGTAGGTTTTATGTGTGGCAATCCTACGTTGGTGGGGGCATTGGCGCGGATTAAATCTTATCTTGATTACGGCATGTTTACGCCGATTCAGATAGCTGCAATCGCAGCCCTTGAAGGACCGCAGGAGTGTGTGAAAGAGATCACCGCGATGTACTGTAGTCGTCGTGATGTGCTGTGTGAAGGGTTGAATGCGATCGGTTGGGCAGTCGACAAGCCGAAGGCAACGATGTTTGTGTGGGCAAAAATTCCACCGCAGTATCGTGACATGGGCTCGCTGGATTTTTCCAAGAAGTTGCTGGTAGAGGCCAAAGTAGCGGTCTCGCCGGGGGTCGGTTTTGGTGAATACGGCGATGATCATGTCCGTTTTGGCCTGATCGAAAACGAGCACCGCACCCGACAGGCGGTGCGCGGCATTCGACAGATGTTTAAAAAAGATGGTGTGCTGAATGGCAGCGCAATAGATGCCATGGGAGAGACCATAGGAGATGAAAGTTGAAACCGATTAAAGTGGGATTGTTGGGGTTAGGCACCGTGGGTGGTGGCACTGCCAATGTACTGGCAAGAAATGCAGATGAGATTGCGCGCCGCGCAGGGCGTGAAATTCGCATTACCCATGCGGCTGCACGTGAGGTGAATCCCGCTGTCAATACCAGTGGCATTGAACTGTGCGATGACGCCTTTGCGGTCGTCAACAATCCCGAGGTCGATATCATCGTGGAGCTGATTGGCGGTTACGATCCAGCACGCCAGCTGGTGTTGCAGGCGATTGAAAATGGCAAACATGTGGTGACGGCCAACAAGGCGTTGATTGCGATGCACGGCAATGAGATCTTTGAGGCGGCACAGAAAAAGGGTGTGATGGTCGCTTTTGAAGCGGGCGTGGCGGGTGGTATTCCAATCATCAAGGCGCTGCGTGAAGGACTGGCGGCGAACCAGATCGAATGGCTCGCTGGTATCATCAACGGTACCGGTAACTTCATCCTGACCGAGATGCGTGATAAAGGGCGTGACTTTGCCGATGTGCTGGCCGAAGCACAGGCGCTGGGTTACGCCGAGGCAGATCCGACTTTTGATGTTGAAGGGATCGATGCCGCACACAAGCTAACGATCCTGGCATCGATCGCCTTTGGTGTGCCGTTGCAGTTTGAAAAGACCTATACCGAAGGGATATCAAAGATTACCCGAGAAGATGTCAACTATGCCGAGCAACTCGGTTATCGCATTAAACACCTGGGTGTGACGCGTAAAACCGATAAGGGAATCGAGCTGCGTGTGCATCCAACATTGATCCCTGAGCGCCGCCTGATTGCTAATGTCGATGGTGTGATGAACGCGGTACTGGTACAGGGCGATGCGGTTGGGCCAACCCTCTACTACGGCGCGGGTGCCGGTTCGGAACCGACCGCCTCAGCGGTGGTCGCGGACGTGATAGACGTGGCTCGCACCATGACGGTCGATCCTGAAAATCGTGTGCCGCACCTGGCATTCCAGCCGAATGCGTTGTCGGATACGCCGGTGCTGCCGATGGAGCAGATTGTCACCGCCTATTATCTGCGTATGCAGGCGGCAGATCGTCCTGGCGTGCTGGCCGAAGTGACCCAGATTCTTGGCGAGCAGGGGATCAGTATCGAGGCGATGATTCAAAAAGAACCGAAAGAAGGCGAAAGCGTTGCATCGATTATTATGTTGACACAGCGCATCGTCGAAAGTCAGATGAACGAGGCGATTCGCGGTATCGAATCGTTGGACGTCATTGCAGGCGATGTGACGCGCATCCGTCTTGAGCACCTGGACAGGTAGCCCGCCATTCGTGCAGCTACATCCAATTTACATTTTAAGGAAACATTACCATGCCATTTCGATCTCGCTATACAGGTTTGATTGATACCTACCGTGACCGCCTGCCGGTGCACGATGACACTCGCATTATTAGTCTCGGTGAAGGTAACACGCCGCTGATTCGCCTCAATAACATTCCCGGGATGCTTGAAGCGGATATCGATATCTATGTGAAGTTTGAAGGGCTAAATCCGACCGGTTCGTTTAAGGATCGTGGCATGACAATGGCGGTCACCAAGGCGGTCGAAGAGGGCAGTGAGGCGATCATATGCGCCTCGACCGGTAACACCTCGGCCTCTGCCGCAGCCTATGCCGCACGTGCCGGTATCAAGGCGTTTGTGTTGATTCCGGATGGCAAGATTGCGCTTGGGAAACTGGCGCAGGCGATGATGCACGGTGCCACCGTGATCCAGATCAAGGGTAACTTCGATGCGGGTATGCAGCTGGTGAAAGATGTTTCAGGTGAGGCGCCGGTAACCATCGTTAACTCAATCAATCCCTATCGTCTGCAAGGGCAGAAGACCGCAGCGTTTGAGATTCTGGAAGAGCTGGGGTCGGCACCGGATTATCACTGCATCCCGGTCGGAAATGCAGGCAACATCACTGCGCACTGGATGGGCTATAAAGAATATAACGAGCATGGCATTGTCAACAGCCTGCCGGTGATGGTCGGTTACCAGGCGAGCGGTGCCGCGCCGTTTATGCGCGGTGAAATGGTTGATGATCCCGAGACAGTGGCAACGGCGATTCGCATTGGCCATCCGCAAAGCTGGGATAAGGCGTGGGCCACGCAGAAAGAATCAAAGGGGTGGTTTGATGAGTGCACCGATGAAGAGATACTGGTTGCGCAGAAGATGCTGGCCGAGCGTGAAGGGGTGTTCTGTGAGCCTGCCTCGGCTGCTTCGTTGGCAGGTATGATCAAAGATGTGAAGAGTGGCAAGATTCCTGCGGGTAGTAAAGTGGTCTGTACCCTGACGGGTAATGGTATCAAAGACCCGGATACTGCAATCAAACAGTGCACGGCACCGATGCAGAGTGTCGAGGCCACGCTTGATGCAGTGAAACGGGCGATACTTGATAACCTGTAACGCACTTCCACGGCCCTCGGGTTTTCCGGCGCGGGATGGTGAAAAAAGGCGTGGTCATGTAAATGACCACGCCTTTTTTTGTTGCATCGAACGGGAGAAGCGGGGTGAACCTCTGCCACTTTAATCGATATTATTTTGTAAATTATTCATCAAGCCTGCGCCAGACACGGCGCTTCACAAAATAGAGCAGCACGGTTAACAGCACCAGGTAGGCGATCACATAATAGCCGAGGCTTTTTCGCTCTGCGGCATGAGGGTCGGCGGCCCATGAGAGAAACGCTACGATATCGGATGCCTGTTGATAGATCGCTTCGCGGTCGCGTGCTTCCTCAACATAGGAGATACCCAGCGGATCGGCCATCCGGGTGCCGGGGAAATAGCGGTTTATGGCATTACCTTCCGGGGTCTCTTCGAAACCGAGCAGGAACGAATAGATGTAGCGTTCGCCACCGCGGCGGGCCCTGGTGATCAGGCTCAGGTCGGGCGGTATCATGCCGAACATCCCCTGTCGCGTGTTAGCGTCCATCATACTCAGTACGGCATCCTCCAGTTCGTTCTCGCCGCGCAAAGATGACAGCTGTTCCTCTGTAAAGCCGATCTCGACCAGATGCCGATATTTGACATACTTCAGATCGTGGCACAGCAGGCACTTGCCCTGTACAAGTTCCGCGCCACGTTGCAATGCGGCAGCGCTGTGATCGATGTTGAGATCGAGCAGTGGGGGCAGGGGTGATGAAGCGCTTGCCGTGAACGGCGCAATAGTGCAGACGACAGCGATAATAACTCTGGCAATCACGTATTTCATGGCAGCAGATCACACTTTTTTGCATCCAGCAGGCACTGCAGTTCCGGGGGCAGCCCGCGTTTGATCAGCCATCGATCCTCGATACGGGAGACAACGGGCAA